>JBBIJD010000038.1:0-17132 GCA_037446135.1 Candidatus Fraserbacteria bacterium | reverse complement strand
ATGGCCGTCGTCAACAAGATCGGGAAGGTGATGAAGCGGAACCATGCCCTGGTCAACTTCGACCAGGAGCGGATCGTCCGGGCGATCCTCCGCGCGGCCAAATCGGTCGGAGGATTCGAGCAGGATTACCTCGAGGGGGTCAACGATCGGATCTTCGCCGCCGGGAAAGATGATGAAGGGATCGCGGAGTTCCTCTCGGATATGGTTGTGGTCTGCCTCAATGCCCAGCCGCATCACCTTGTGGCCAACTTTCCCCCCACTGTAGAGGAGATCCAAGATGTCGTGGTCCATGTCCTCCGCAGCAGCGGCTTCTCCGTGACCGCCGACGCCTACACCTGCTACCGCTGGGGGCGGCACTGGGTCCGCGAGGGGGCGATCACTGAGGAGCAGTTCGTCGGGAGCGGCTACCCCAAAGAGCAGATGGAGAAGCTCCTCGCCTGGAACCGGGCCCACGGCTGCGAGACCGTTGAGGGCTTAAACGAGCTCGTCCGCGCCGGTCAGCTCAAGGGGCTGATCGAGGCCGCGATCGCCGAGTATGAGAGCTCACTGGATGAGGCCGCGGCGAAGCTCCTCCGGCGGCTCGAGGCCGGAGATGAGATCAAGCTGATCTGGATCTCCGGCCCCTCAAGCTCGGGGAAGACGACCTCTACGATCAAGCTAGCTGAGCGGCTCGAGAGGCACGGCCTCCGGTTCCTCATGCTCAACCTCGACGATTACTTCTGGCCCTTGATCGAGCACCCCACGGACTGGATCAATGACCGGAACTATGAGACCCCCGAGGCGATCGACATCCAACTCCTCAATCGGCACTTGAAGGAGCTGCTCGAGGGGAAGACGATCGAGAAGCCAGTCTACAGCTTTAAGGAAGGGCGGCAGATCGGGACGAAACCGGTCAAGCGCGAGCCGGACCAGATCCTTCTGCTCGACTGCCTCCACGGCTTCTACCCCCCGATCAGCGAGGGGATCGATCCCAAGATGATGTTCCGCCTCTACATCGAGGCGATGAACCCGCTCTATGAGCCGGAGGTGATGCGCCCTCTTTTGGAGGGGGACTGGACCGGCCGGCGGCTCACAAGGTTCGAGGATGTCCGCTTGCTTCGGCGGATGCTCCGAGACGCAAGGCACCGGAATCATACCCCGCTGGCCACCCTCCTCCATTGGCACTATGTCCGGGCGGGCGAGCTCTTCTCGATCATCCCACTCAAGGGCCTGGCGGACCATATCATAAACGGGGGGATGCCCTTCGACCTCCCGGCCCTGAAGCCCTTCTTCTCCGGGGAGGAGAGCCTCTGGCCCAGACGAGAAGATCTCGAACAGTATGCCTCCTTCCTCGACGCCCGGATCCGCTATGAGCGGATCAAGAAGCTCCTCGATTCCATCGAGGGGCTGACACTAGCCCAACTAGAAGACCTTGATTTGATCCCCGGCGACGCCGTCATCCGGGAGTTCATCGGCGGGAGCACCATCGCGATCCCGCACAACGAGTGAACTCTACCGCCGACCGGACCACTTCGCTACCACCTCACCGCAGTGGGGGCAGTAGCTCGGGCTGCCCTTATAGTATCGCCCACAATGGGGACAGCGGTTGAGTCTCCCCGCACGATAGGCCCGTCGCTGGTAGATCGCCTGCCAGAGGAGCCCTCCCAGGGCGAGGAGCAAGACCAGTCCTAGGATCGCTAGAGTCATAACGCCATCAGATCAGGATTGGAGGACTTCCTCCCGACCGATGTGGTAGATAGCCTTCTTTGTGATCTCTAGGTAGAGATCATTCCCCAGATAGAGCGCTGGGGCGACCTTCTCCAGATCGAGGACCCCCGCGGGGGAGAAGACCCCCTTGTCATAATGGACGGCCAGGACCTCCCCGACGAACCAGTCATGATCACCATAGGTCCGGTGGTCGAGGAGTTTGCATTCATAAGCGGCATAGGCCGCCTTAAGGACCGGTGAGCCGAGCTTGAGCGGCTCCTCGACCTCGACCCCGAACTTCTCGAACTTATCGAACTCCCGGCCGCTCGTCCTCCCAAAGGCGGCGACGAGCCTCCTCGCCCCGATCGGGAGGAAGTTCACCACGAACTCCTTCGCCTCGAGGATCAAGCCATAGGTATAGCGCTTGGAGGAGATGGAGACCCCATAGATCGGGGGCTCGAAGGAGATCGGGCTCCCCCAGGCCACGGCCATCCCATTCCGCTTCTCGCCGGCTCGGACGGTCACTACCGTCGCCAGCTTCGGGTAGAAATGATAGAATCCTCCGACATCGGTAGTCCGGACCTTTGCCATCGACACAGGACCTCCTCTCGATCGCTATCTTGGATGATATAATAATCCGACTCCCGAATTGGAGCCAAGAGGTGAGGTGAGCGATGGAGAAGGTCGCGCTCGTGACGGGTGCCTCGCGGGGGATCGGGGCGGCCACGGCTATTCGGCTGGCGAAAGAGGGCTGTGCCGTGGCCGTGAACTACCTCCACGACCTTAAAGGGGCCGAGGCGGTGGCAGCGAAGATAAGGGGCTTGGGCGGCAGAGCTGTCGCCCTCCAGGCCGATGTCGGGGAGCCCGAGCAGGCTGGAAAGCTGGTGGAGCAAGCGGCGGAGGAACTCGGAGGGCTCCAAATCTTGGTGAACAATGCGGGCTACTCCCAGCATGCCGATATCGAGGAGCTGAAGATCGAGGACTGGGAGAGGATGCTCCGGGTCGGCCTGACCGCGGCCTTCGTCTGCGTCCGGGCCGCTATCCCGCATATGAAGCGTGCAGGCTGGGGGAGGATCGTCAATGTCGCTTCCTTGAGGGCCATGACCGGCTCGGACCATGGGGCCCACTACGCCTCGGCCAAGGCCGGGATCATCGGGCTCACCAAGTCCCTGGCCCTGGAGCTGGCGAGATACAACATCACCGTCAATGCCGTCTCACCGGGCTATACCAGGACGGAGATGACCCGCGAGGCCCTAGAGGAGCATGGTGCAGAGATCGCGGCTCGAATCCCTCTGGGGAGGCCGGCCGAGCCGGAGGAGATCGCCGCGGTGATCGCCTTCCTCGCCTCTGAGGAGGCCAGCTATATCACCGGCGAGACGATCAATGTCAACGGCGGGATCTATATGCGGTGATTGCTGGATGTGACCGGTCCCTTGCTGAACTTACGTTACAGATCAGTCGCTCAGCTTGGGGACCCTAATGGACAGCCCACCCCTTCGTCATAGGTCTCGGGAGACCTCTTCAGCGGTCTTGATCTTTCCCTCATGATAAGCCTCTCGAGCCCCCTCCTCGATAAGGTCATCTGAGGTCAAGCAGCGAATAGCGACCTGCTCCCCTTTGGCGAGCACTACTAAATCATGTTCAACTCTTTGTGGACTCGCTTGGAGAATCACCACCTGCCCCTTGCTGGAGAAGACTCATGGTATTGATGGCCATGCTGCGATCACCTTTCGGTAGTCAACGAGAGGGGCTGCAAATATTGGCTATGCGATTGCTGTAGGACTCTTCGCTAACGATGTGAGCCGATTATATATCCACATTTAGTGCACCTGTATTTCATCTTTTTATCGAGATCGTCCCACAATTCCTCGGCTTGGACAACAGTGTTACAAAAAGGACAATTCATAACTCGTCGAGGAGGGTGGTATTCGGACGGTGCTCGGTCTTTCGGCGCTTCCGAAAGAACCTTCTTATCTTTAGGTTCCGGTTCTTCTATCGGCTTCTCCTCGGCCTCCACAGCCTCTTCGGGGCGCTCACTGAGGAACTCAACCCGGTGGGCGATGACCTCAACGACCTTCTTCCGCTCACCCTCCAGGGTCTCGAAGGTGTCGATCCTCAAGCGGCCATCGACCGCGACCAACCGCCCTTTCTTCAGGAAGTTGGCACAGGATTCGGCCTGAGCCCCCCAGACGACGATCGGGATGAAAGTCGTCGTCTCCTGGAGGTTCCCCTCCTGGTCGCGGTATTGCTGGTTTACGGCGATATTGAACCTCGCCCGCGCCCGTCCCGTCTGAGTGTAACGGAGCTCCGGATCAGTCGCCAGCCGCCCCGTCAGGATCACTCGGTTCAATCTTGCTTATCCCTTCTTGTTATTGTAATGCACATTCGGATGCGCTCATTAATTCCTCTCTCCTCGCACTGATCTTCTCGCCGGCTCCTTCACTATCTTTTCAAGCCCCTCAGAGGAATTAGGGAGCTTACTCCCCGGCTGGCCGGATACCTTCGTGCTCTCTCCCCTCCTCCTTGACATGGATGAGGATCCGGTCAATGAACTCCCTGGCCCGATCGGACTTGGGGTTCTCGAAGAAGGAGTCGACATCCCCCTGCTCGATGACCTTCCCTTCGTCCATGAAGATTATCCCATCCGCCACCGCGCGGGCGAAGCCCATCTCGTGGGTCACCACCAGCATGGTCCGCCCCTCCTTAGCTAGGGCGACCATGACCTCGAGGACATCCCGGATCATCTCCGGATCGAGGGCGCTCGTCGGCTCATCGAACATCAGGATCTCCGGCTCCATGGCCATCGCCCGGGCGATCGCCACCCGCTGCTGCTGCCCGCCGGACATCTCACCGGGATACTTGTGGGCCTGCTCGGGGATCCCCACCTTCTCCAAGAGCTCCATGGCCCGCCTCTCCGCCTCCCTCCTGGGGACCTTGAAGACCTTCCTCGGGGCGAGGGTGATGTTCTCCAAGGCGGTCAGATGGGGATAGAGCTCGAAGTGCTGGAAGACCATCCCGATCTTAGAGCGGAGCCGATAGATCTGCCGGCTCCTCAGGACCTGCCGGACTGAGGTCCCATCAACGATGATGTCTCCCTGCTGGAACTCCTCCAATCCATTAATGCACCGGAGGAGGGTGCTCTTCCCCGAGCCGCTCGGGCCGCAGATGACGATGCAATCGCCCCGATGGACCTCGGCGTTGATGTCATGAAGGACCTGGAAATTGCTATACCACTTGCTTAAGTTCTTGATCCGGATGATCGGCTCATCTTTCACTTCGCTTGACCTCCAGTCGGCGGGTAATGAAAGAGCCGGCGAGGCAGAGGACGAGGTAGACTGCGGCTACAAAGCTGAATAGCTCGAATGTCCGGACCTCGCGCATGTCCACGATCCGGGCCGCCCGGATGAACTCCCGCAGCCCGATGACGAAGGCTAAGGATGTGTCCTGGAAGATCACGATGCTCTGGGTGATGAGGCTGGGGACGACTCGGCGGATGGCGATGGGGATGAGGACATAGAAGACCATCTGCCAATAGGTTAGGCCCGTCGAGTAAGCGGCCTGGACCTGGCCTTTGGAGACCGATTGGAATCCGGCCCTGATGATCTCCCCAAAGTAGGTGGCCTCGAAGATCACGAAGGCCAGGACGGCCGAGGTGAACGGCCCCAGGACTCGCCCGGTGACCAGTGGCATGGCGAAGTAGACCCAGAAGATGACTAGGATCAGAGGGATATTCCTCATGAAGTTGATATATGCCCGGGTAGGGTAATAGAGCCAGCGGCGGGAGGAGAGGCTCCCCAGGCCCAGTAATATCCCCAGAGGGAGTCCCCCGGCCAGGGCGAAGAGGAAGAGCCTGAAGGTGACCGTCAGGCCTCCCCAGAGCAGGCCGATATTCCTCGGGATGACGCCCCAATCGAATCCCATCCTCAACCTCTCCTGATCAATCCCGGGATCCTCAGCCTCTTCTCTACCCATCCCATGAACCCGATGATCGAGAGGCCGATAAAGAGATAGACCACAATGGCCCCGGTCGTCGATTCCAGGCCGTGGAAGGTATCCTCCCCGATTTGGTAGGCCATCCCGACGAGCTCCAATACCCCGATCGTCATGGCCAGGGAGGAATTCTTAAAGATGGTGAGGAACTCCGTGGTGATCGGGGGGATCATCACCCTGATGGCATAAGGAATGATCACGTAGCGATAGACCTGGAGCTGGGAGAGCCCGGTGGAGAGGGCGGCAAACCTTTGGCCTTGGGGGACCGCGCTCAGCCCGGATCTCACATGCTCGGAGACGCGGGAAGCGGTGTAGATCCCCAGGCCGAAGATCGCGCAGTAATACCCCAGGCGGGGCCAGCGATTGAGCTGCTGGCTGATCAATGGAGGGATAGCATAGAACCAGAAGAATAGCTGGACCATAAGCGGGATGTTCCGGAAGAACTCCACATAGGCCGTCCCAAGGGCTCGCAGCGGCCTCCAGGGGAGGGTCCGGATCGCCCCGATGATGATCCCCAGGAAGAGGGCGATGATCCAGCTCATCGCCCCGATCTGGAGGGTCAGCATTATCCCCTGGAGCATCCAGCGGCCATAGGGCTCTCGCCAGAGGACGCTCCAATCGAACTTGTAAGCCAGGCCGCCCTGGGCTGAAGCAGGGACGGAGAGGATGAGGATTAAGAGGGCTGCTACAAGGGAAGCCAATCCGATGAGCCTCTTCTTCGCCATCCCTCTCGCTAAAGATGGCGGGGTGATAGGGAGATTCCCTCCCTATCACCCCTGCCGTCCGCTACTTCTTCGCTGGCCAGACCTCTAACACATCCGGCCACTGGATCCCCTTCAAGAGGGCATTGAACTCAGCGGACCTGGGGATCGGGACCGCAGACCCCGGCCCCATCCACTTATCGTAGATCGCGTCGAAGATGGTGAATCCGGGTTCCTTGCATTCAGCGACTATCTGGATGTCTTTCGGGGTCCCATTCACTACCAAGGAGATGTGGCTCAGGGTGGCCAGCTCGTCAACGCACTTGGTCTGGAGGGTCCAGATCAGGAAGTGGTTGACGAAGTCCCGCCAGTCAGAGTCGTTCTCCCGCATCATCCAGCCGTAGGGCTCTGCATGGATCGACTCGAGGATGATCTCGTAGTTCTCGGGGTCCTTCGCGCTCATCCTCAGCCCCATCAGGAGGCTCGTATCGGTGAAATAGGCATCGATCTTCCCCGTCTGCAAGGCCAGGAGGCCCTCGGTATGGCTCTCGACGATCACGAGGGCTGCCGGCTTGATCACCCCCTCGTCGATGATCTTCTGCAGGGCCTTCAGGTTCGTCGTCCCCCTGGCGGCACTGACTATCTTCCCATTCAGGTCGGCGAGGGTCTTGATCCCCGAATCCTTGCGGACCATGAAGGTGGTCTCGGAGATGAAGAACGGCTCGCTGAAGTCCACGACATCGTCGCGTGGTGCGGTATGGGTCGTGGAGCTCATCTCGATGTCGATGGTCCCGTTCACCACCAAGGGGACACGGGTCGGGGCGGTGACCGCGACCCCTTCAACCCTTATCGGCTTGCCCGCGAATTCCTCGAGCTTCTTCACCAGGAGCCAGGCCATGTCTACGGAGAAGCCGACATGCTCTCCTCTCTCGTCGACATAAGCGAAGGGCCGCGCATCCTCCCTCATCCCGATGCTGATCACCCCGTCCGCTTTAACCTTCTCCAGCACAGGACGGAATGCCTGCCCTGTCAGGTTACCTGAGAGGACCAACCCAAGGAGGAGACAGAGCACCAACACCAAAAACTTCTTCGAAATCCACATCAGCACCATCCCCCTTTCTCGAATTTTATCCGCTGTTCCCTTGAATCACCCCATTTATCACCCCCCTTCTTTAGGATCTAGTCGCGATCTTGTCCTACAAACGGGCTTTCCTCCCCGATCTTCCCGCCTAATTATATACCCCCCTCGCTACCTGTCAAGGGTGGTCTCTGACCTCGGGACATGAATTCGGACATCGCCAGCCCCCACGGGCGAACGAGGGAAGGACTGCTCCTCTCCCTTGAGGGGAGGAGGGCGGGCAAGGGTGACGGATTACTCCCTTCCTTTGCCCCTCTTGTGTCAGGGAGGGGGATAGAAGAGTGATCCTATCTTGACGGGAGGCTCTTGTCCGAACTCATGTCTGAAGGTCAGCAAGATCTACATGCGTTGACCGGGGTTCAAGCCATCCATTATCTCTTCGGCCAGGCTTCGGAAGAGCGTTTTCAGTTCACCGACATCTAGGGGTTTAACCATCTCCACCGGCCAGCGCTCAACCTCATCAGGGAAGCTTTGGACCTTCTCCAGGGCGACCGCCAGCCAGTAGAGATCGAACCCGGGGTCCTTTCTAGCGGCTAACCTGACAAGTTCCTTGAATTCCGCAACCTCGAGGATGAAGACCAGGTCGACCGCATCCCGGGGCTCCGCCCGCCCGAAGAAGGCGAGGAGCTTGTCTACTGCAAGGTCTGGGAAGTCATTCACCCTCACGAGGGCCGTCTCCTCCGGCGACGCAAGACGATAGGGGGAGTCATAAGCTAGGTGAACCCGCACCCTTTCCGCTTCCCAGCCGATCTCGAACTCGGCGAAACTCGCCAGCCGCCGGATTGCCCTGATGGAGAATCCCTCTCCCTGGAACCTCTCTTCCAGCACCCGAGAGAAGGGGAGTATGAGCCCCGCCTCTGTGGTGAAGAGATCTAGGTCAAATGATCGGCGATGGCCGAGATAGAACTCGGCAAGGGCGGTCCCCCCGGTGAGGTAGTAGTGCTCCGCGTCGGGAAGGCTCTTGAAAAGCTCTAAGATCCTGAGCTGGGCCTCGGTGAGGAGCCCCCTACTCCGCGGCCTGCGCCTCCTGATGCTCAAAGTATCTCTCCCATAGCCTCCGAATTTCCGGAGGGAGATCGAGTTCCGGAAGGAGGCGGCGGACCTCCCCCCAATCGAGCCCCGAGATGTCCTCGGCCCGCCCGTGGAGGAGGACCTGACGGATGAACCACCGCCGCTGCCAGGGATCATCTAGGTCCAACTCCCGCTTTGACCAAACGATGTAGCGTTTCATTTCAGGGCCACCCGGCTGGGGATCTTGTAGACCTCCACATGGGAGGCTACTGAGATAATCAACTCAGCGAGAGCCTGTCGAAATAGAGATATAAGGATGGAGCTCGGGTGTCATAATGTCCAGCTTTTTATCACTGACCAGATCACAAAGCACGAACTCTTTGACCTCTCTTCTTATTTGGACATCTCGCATTAATGCATCTATCTTTGCCTCTGGTAACCCTGCGTTTTGTTGAATAACTTCCCAGCTCCAATCCTTGCCCTCATCATGCACTCCTACCCCTCACTTGTCAGCCCTCCGCAACGGACGGAGAGCGAACTGAAGTCTAGCATGTCAGAGCTTGAGAGTCAAGCCGACAAGGCTTGGTTTCACTCAAGAAGTTCGTTAAACTATGGTAGGATGCGCACGGGGACGGCGGAGCTGCCGCTACACTATGGTGAGACGCCGCGTTGGCTCTTCGAAAGGATGCGCGAGCTGGCCCGCCAGATCGCGATCCTCATGGTCGATGAGTTCGGGCCTATCGGGCTGATGGAGCGGCTCGCCGACCCCTTCTGGTTCCAGGCTCTGGGCTCATTGCTCGGGTTCGACTGGCACTCCTCCGGCTTGACTACCACGACCGGCGCGGCCTTGAAGGAGGGGATCCGCGGCTTAGAGAAGGACCTCGGCCTCTTCATCGCCGGGGGGAAGGGGGCGACCTCCAGGAAGGCCCCCCAGGAGATCGTGGGCTGGGGCGAGGAGCTGAGGGTCGACCCGGCAGAGCTAGTCTATGCCAGCCGGATGAGCGCTAAGGTCGATAGCTCTGCCATCCAGGACGGCTACCAGATCTACCATCATCTGTTCATTTTCGACCGAGAGGGCCACTGGGCTGTGGTCCAGCAGGGGATGAACGAGCAGACCGGTTATGCCCGTCGCTACCACTGGCTGAGGGGGCTTCGGCCCGATTTCAATTTCGTGGAGGAGCCCCATTCCGCGATCTGCTGTGATCGCCGGGGCGAGGCGCTCAATCTGGTCTCAAGGGTGAGCGGCGAGGCCCGAAGGGTCAGCACCGAGCTGGCCTGTGAGCGGCCTGAGCGTCTGGCCAAGGAATTGGAGCGGCTCCAAGTCCAGGTCCAAGACCGAGGGCTCTCGCTCCCGCCGCGGCATCAGTTGCTCCTCCAAGACATTCATCCACAGCGGTTGGAGAAGATCTTCCTCAAGACTTATGAGCGCCAGCCTGAGGGGTTTGAGGCGCTCCTGAGCCTGGAGGGGGTCGGGCCGAAGACCATCCGGGCCCTGGCCCTGCTGAGCGAGCTAGTCTACGGCGCCGAGCTGGACTGGCGCGATCCGGCCCGCTATAGCTTCGCTCATGGCGGGAAGGACGGCCATCCCTATCCTGTCGATCAGCGGGGCTATGACCGGACGATCGAGGTTTTGAGGAGGGCCATCGAGGAGGCCGAGCTCGGCCGGAGAGAGAAGCTGGAGGCCCTGAAGCGCCTGGCGAGCTGGGAGACATAGGATAGGATTTAGGAGGTGAGCCTGAGATGAGGGGCCATCGGAAGTTCTGTGCCTTCGCTTTCGGTTTCCCGCCGGGGTTCGGGTTCTGGTTCGGGAAGCCCTGGAGGTTCGGCCCTGGCTGGGGGCTCGGCTTCCCCAGCCGCGAGGAGTATAGGACGATGCTCGAGGACTACAAGCGGGACTTAGAGGACTATCGTCGCGAGCTGGACGAGGAATTGAAGAGGGTAGAGGAGGAGCTCGAGCGCCTCCGCAAGGAGTGATAGATTAGATGCGAGTCGAGACGGCCAAAGAGGCGATGCTCTATGAGCGGCTCGGTGAGGGGAAGGTCCGCTGCCGCCTCTGTGCCCACCGGTGCCTCATCTTCCCGGGGAAGCGGGGGATCTGCCGGGTCCGGGAGAATCGGGATGGGACCCTCTACAGCCTGGTCTACGGGCGGCTCGTCTCGAGGGCGGTCGACCCGATCGAGAAGAAGCCGCTCTTCCACTTCCATCCCGGCTCAGCTTCTTATTCCATCGCCACGGTCGGGTGCAACTTCCACTGCCGCCAATGCCAGAACTGGGAGATCTCCCAATACCCCAGGGAGCACGAGGATGAGATCGTCGGCGGGAGCTTCACCCCCGAGGAGATCGTGGCCGATGCCGCTCGCTACCGCTGCCAATCGATCTCCTATACTTATGTCGAGCCGACGGTCTTCTTCGAGTTCGCCTACGACACCAGCAAGCTAGCCCATGAGCGTGGCCTCGCCAATGTCTTCGTCAGCAACGGCTATCTCACCGAGGAAGCCACAAGGGCGATCGCACCCTACCTCGATGCGATCAATATCGATATCAAGGCCTTCAAGGACTCTACCTACCGCCACTACTACGGCGCGACGCTCCAGCCCGTGCTCGATACAGTTAAGCTGATGCGGGAGCTCGGGATCTGGGTCGAGGTGACGACCCTCATCATCCCCGGGGTTAACGATTCGGAGGAGGAACTGAGGGCGATCGCCCGCTTCCTCAAGGGGGTCGACCCGGCGATCCCCTGGCATGTCACCCGGTTCTATCCCAATTATAAGCTCCTCGATCTCCCCCCGACCCCCGTGGGGACGCTCCGCCGGGCCAGGGAGATCGGGCTCGAGGAGGGCCTGCACTATGTCTACGAGGGGAATGTCCCCGGCGAGGGGGGCGAGAACACCTATTGCCCTAGCTGCGGGGATCTCTTGATCGAGCGCTGGGGCTTCTCCATCTCGCGTTATAGCCTCAAAGCCGGTCACTGCCCGAACTGTGGGGCCCAGATCGCTGGGGTCGGGCTCTGAAGAAAGAGATAAGCCAGCCGGCGGGCCTAAAATCAGGCCCGCCGGCGCTTCCGCTTCCTTCGCTCACTCGTTGGAGCCTGTCTCGTTAGGCCTTAGCCGGCCGGTGGAGTAGCAGGAGGTGTCTCAGTGGGAGCAGGTGGTGGAGGCGGAGCTTCGACGGTGATCGTGACTGTAGCTTTAGCCGTGGCGCCCTCATTGTCGGTGACGGTCAGAGTCGCCGTATAGGTTCCGGCCTTCTCATAGGTATGCTTCGGCTTGGGGTCTGTGCTCTTGGCCGTCCCGTCGCCGAAGTCCCACTCATACTTGGCGATCTTGTCGTCCGGATCACTCGAGCCGGTCCCATCGAACTGGACGGCCAGGGGCTCCTGGCCCTTAGTGGGATTGGCCGAGATCTTGGCCGTCGGCGTGCCATTCTTCACCGTGATCGTGATCTTGGCTGTGGCCGTCTTCTTCTTATCGTCGGTGACGGTCAGGGTGACAGTGTAGCTCCCCGCCTTGGCATAGGTATGCTTGGGGTTCTGGGTCGTGTCCTTCGTCCCGTCCCCGAAGTCCCAAGCGTAAGTCACGGGCTTCTTCTCTGGGTCAGTCCCCGTCCCTTTGAAGTCGACGACCTTGTTCGTCAACTCCGCCTTGTCCTTCGGGCTATCGATCGAGGCTGTCGGGGGCTTATTCCCGGCACAGCCACCCAGGATCAACGCAAAGATCAGGAGAGCCATCAAGGAAACAGACTTTATCCTATTCATAAACAGACCTCCTTGGCCACATTCAGAATATCCTCATGCTCTATTGATGATCTTCCCTCTTGTCTATCCCTCCTTTCCGACTAGGGAGCTCACCACCGCTTTCACAGGACCAACATAAACCGCGCCCCAACTTAATTCGGTATTATACACAGCGCCCTCTCTTTGTCAAGCCCTATGATAGGGGAACTGTAGGCCGAAGTCAAGCCTCATCGGATGGTAAGGCGGTTGAGCTGGGTCATTGTCCCCTCCTGACCGAGGTGCTATAATACCCCAAGCTTCGGAGCCAGTTCGCTTTTGAAGGAGGAGAGAAGTGAAACGGACTCGCTTGCGGGGGATGCTCTTTGCTTTGGCCTTTCTCGTCATTTCGCTCGCCTTCCTCGTTGCCCTCGGGGCCGGTGGGACAGGAGACCAGCCACATGATCCGAAGTTGAACCTGATCTGGATCGCCCCCGTCGGCTCGATCATCGCCCTCCTCTTCGCGGGATATCTCGTGTGGACGATTCTGCGCAAGAGCGAGGGGACCGAGAGGATGCAGCAGATCGCTAAGATCATTCGCCAAGGGGCCTGGGCCTACCTCAAACGCCAGTATGTCGTCTTAGGGATCTTCCTCCTGGTGATGTCAGCGATCCTTGGAGTGATGGTAATCAACGGCTACCTGGCTCTGCCGGTCCCCTTCGCCTTCCTCACCGGGGGGTTCTTCTCCGCCCTCTCCGGGTTCGTCGGGATGATCGTGGCCACCAACTCCAGCGCCAGGACAGCCCATGCCTGCCGCGAGAGCCTCAACGGCGGTTTAAGGATCTCCTTCTCCAGCGGGGTCGTTATGGGGCTGATGGTCGTCGGCTTCGGGGTCCTGGACCTCAGCATCTGGTATTACATCCTCAACTGGCTCTATCGCGATCTCGAGATGGTGGAGAAGATCCGGACGATCGCGAGCACGATGGTCACCTTCGAGCTCGGGGCCAGCTCGGTGGCCCTCTTCGCCCGGGTCGGCGGGGGGATCTACACCAAGGCCGCAGATGTGGGGGCGGACATCGTAGGCAAAGTGGAAGCAGGGATCCCGGAGGATGACCCCCGCAACCCCGCGGCGATCGCCGATAATGTCGGGGACAATGTCGGGGATGTCGCGGGGATGGGGGCCGACCTCTACGAGTCTTATGTCGGCTCGATCGTGGCCACGATGGCCCTCGGCGCAGCGGCCTTCGCCTCAAAGGGGCTCGGGATCGAGTCTCTCACCGTCCCACTGATGATCTCCGCTTTGGGGATCGTCGCCTCGATCGTGGGGACCTTCTTCGTCCGGGCGGGAGAGAAGGCTGATCAGGCCGTCCTCCTTCGGGCGATCCGGACTGGGATCTACCTGAGTGCAGGGATCATCGCCCTCGGCTCGTTCTTTATCATCCGCGCCACGCTGGGGCCGGACTATATCGGCCTCTACGGCTCGATCATGGCCGGGCTCGTCGCCGGGCTGATTATCGGCTACTCCACGGAGTTCTTCACCTCCCAGAAGTATTGGCCGACCCGCTCGATCGCCGAGCAGGCCCAGACCGGCGAGGCGACTGTCGTGATCGCCGGGCTCTCAGTAGGGATGCTCTCGACCCTGATCCCGGTCCTAGCAGTGGCCGGGGCTACGCTCGCCGCCTACGCCTTCGCCTATGGCTTTAAGGATACAAATATGGGGCTCTACGGGATCGGGATCGCAGCCGTGGGGATGCTCAGCACACTGGGGATCACGCTGGCCACTGACTCCTACGGCCCTGTAGCAGACAATGCCGCGGGGAATGCGGAGATGGCCGGCCTCCCCCCGATCGTCCGCGAGCGGGCCAGCGCACTCGATGCCCTGGGGAACACGACCGCCGCCACCGGGAAGGGGTTCGCCATCGGGAGCGCGGCCCTCACCGCCCTCGCTCTGATCTCAGCCTTCAAGGAAGAGGTCCTCAAGTTCATCCTCAATACCCAGAGGTTCGCTGAATTCCTCCAGGCCCAGAACCTCGCCCCTTCAGGGTTCGCCGAGATGAGCCCGGTCCAGAAGCTCCAGTTCTTCGAGCAGTTACCCCGGGCAATTCAGGAGACCTTCCTGGCCCGGAACTTCAACCTCAGCCTGGAGAATCCGATGGTGATCGTCGGGCTTTTGATCGGGGCGATGTTCCCCTTCCTCTTCTGCTCCCTCACGATGCGGGCGGTCGGGCGGGCGGCTTCGAAGATCGTCTTAGAGGTCCGCCGCCAGTTCCGCGAGATCAAGGGCTTGCTCGAGGGGAAGGCCGAGCCGGACAGCGCCCGGGCGGTGAGCATCGTCACCCGAGCGGCCCAGCGGGAGATGATCCTCCCCGCACTAATGGCGATCGTCACACCCCTGCTCGTGGGGATCTTCCTCGGGGTTGAGGCCCTTGTGGGCCTGCTCATCGGGGCCTTGGCCTCGGGCTTCGTCGTGGCGGTGATGATGGCCAATGCCGGGGGGGCTTGGGATAACGCCAAGAAATACATCGAGGAGGGGGCCTACGGGGGGAAGGGGACCTTCGCTCATAAGGCCGCGGTCACCGGGGATACCGTCGGGGACCCCTTCAAGGACACCTCCGGGCCGAGCTTGAATATCCTGATCAAGCTGATGAGCATGGTCTCGGTCGTCTTCGCCGCCTTCATTGTCGCCCAGGCACTCTTCAAGTAGAGTAGGACGATGCTCCGGGAGTTGGTGGATAAGGGTGAAGTGCAGCTCCCGGACTGGGATCGCTCTCTAGTTAATCTCTTGGCGACGGTCCTGAAGCTCTTCGGGCAAGAGCCGCCCCATCCGCCGCTCCCGGAGGAGCTGCTCCCGGACCTAAGAGGGGTCCGGAAGGTCGTCCTCTTGATCATCGATGCCCTCGGGTGGGGACAGCTCATCCCGCTAATGGGGGATAAGAGCCTGATCTTCTCCGGATTGGCCGAGGAGAAGGGGCCCTCTCCCCTCACCTCGGTCTTCCCGGCCACGACGGCCGCGGCCCTGGCGAGCCTTGCCACCGGCTTAGCCCCGGCGGAGCATGGGCTGCTCGGCTTCCGGCTCTTCTTGCGGGAGTTCGGCCTAGTGGCGAACATGCTCAGCCTCTCGCCCGAGGGGTTCGATAGGCCGGATGGGCTCTTCGAGCTCGGCCTCAAGCCGGGCCGGTTCTTCCCGGTCAAGACGGTCTTCGAGCGGCTCGCCCCGGAGGTGAAGAGCTTCGTGCTCCTCAAGCTGGCCTTCCACAAGAGCGGGCTATCGCGCTTGCTCTACCGCGGCGCACGGGTCCGGCCGATCATCAACTCCTCCGACCTCTGCGTCCAGATGAGGAAGCTCTTGGAGCAGGATGGGGAAGGCCCTCTCTTCATCTGTGCCTACTGGGACGTGATCGACGGGATCGGCCACCTCTATGGGCCCTCTCAAGAGGAGCTCCAGGCAGAGATGCGCCAGCTCGCCTTCTCCCTCGAGCGGGAGTTCTTCGACAAGCTCAGCCCGCGGGCTGCCCACGATTCACTGCTTCTGATCACAGCCGACCACGGCCAAGTCGAGGCCCGGAAAGAGGAGATGTTCTCGATCACGGGGCATCCTCGGCTGAGGCGCAGCCTCCTCTTGCCCCCGACGGGCGACTTCCGCGCGAGCTACCTCCATCTTCGCGAGGGTGAGCTCGGCCCGCTCGAGCGCTATCTGCGGAGATATAGCGATCGGCTCATCACCCTCGAATTGGATGAGGCCCTGGGAATGGGGCTCTTCGGGCCGAAGAGGGCCATCAGCGAGGAGTGGCGGCCCCGGATCGGCGATCTGATCCTCTTAGCTCGCGGGCAGGGGTTCATCTTCTATCCCTACGATGACTTCATCCTGAAGGGCTACCACGGTGGCCTCGCCCCGGAGGAGATGCTCGTCCCGCTCTTCGCCCTCCGCCTTGACCGACTAGTTTAGCGCGGGCCCGAGTTGCAGCGATGAAGCGATCCAGGTTATCCTTCTTAGAGAAAGGAGGACTCATGGCCGGGAAGGAGACCAAGCTCGACGGGTTGACCATCAAGTGGATCGGGCATTCGACGGTCCAGCTCAAGGATAGTAAGGGGAAGGTCATCTACATCGACCCCTTCTCCAAGGTCCTCAAGGGGGGCGAGGAGAAGGCGGACCTGATCGTGAGCACCCATGCTCACTTCGACCACTTCGACCCCGGGGCGATCAACCAGCTCCTCAAGCCGGGGACGGAGGTGGTGGCCAAGAAGGGGTGCAACCTTCGAGAGCTCAAGGGCGGCGCTAAGGCCCAGGAATTGGAGGTCGGGCAGGAGATAGAAGCCCAAGGCGCCAAGATCAAGGCCATTCACGCCTACAACACTCACCGCTTCCGCTCGCCGGGCCAGCCCTTCCACCCTAAAGGCTTCGGGATGGGCGTGATCCTCGAGCTCGAGGGGAAAAGGCTCTACTACGCCGGGGATACCGACTCGATCCCGGAGATGGCGGCCCTCAAAAGCGAAGCGCTTGATCTAGCCTTCCTCCCCATCGGAGGGACCTACACCATGGATGTTCCCGAAGCGGCCGAGGCGGCGAAGGCGATCTCCCCAAAGATCGTGATCCCCACCCACTATAACCTCTTGCCGGAGACGAGGGCCGATCCGGAGGAGTTCAAGAAGAGGCTGGCCGGCTCAGGGATCGAGGTCCGGGTCTTATAAAAAGAGGTGAACCGATGTCACCGGAGTTCCCGCGATTCCTCTTCCGAGTGAAGGACCCCGAGATCGAGCGCGAGGCCAAGAGGCTGGTCGAATACTTCGGGATCGACGACATCGAGATCCGCCGGGACGATACGATCAGGGACGCCTGGCTCGAGGACTACGAACGGCGGAAGACGATCTACGGCCTGGAGGATATAGAAGAATATCT
>JBBIJD010000037.1:0-17516 GCA_037446135.1 Candidatus Fraserbacteria bacterium | reverse complement strand
CACGACTTGCATGTGTTAGGCGCGCCGCTAGCGTTCATCCTGAGCCGGGATCATACTCTCTAGGTTCAACTCAAAATGGTGCCTTCTGCTATGCTCTTCACCTTTCAAAGATCGCTCCACCCCCTATGGGCAATTTCAAGTATAACACCCCAGGCAGGGGTTGTCAAGCCCGGCCGGGGAGGGGAGTAGTGGAGCCGAGGGGAGTCGAACCCCTGACCTCCTGCATGCCATACAGGCGCTCTCCCAACTGAGCTACGGCCCCGCGGGGCTATCTTAACACCAAGCGTTGCTCGCGTCAAGCGCGGCGCGGGTTTGATCTTTGCGCGCAGGCCGCGCTAAAATAACTCTCTTGCGGGTGATCGGGAGAGATGATGCATGAGAGGCTGAGACTCCTCCTCCGGGTCCAGGAGCAGGACCGGGCCATAGCGGAACTAAAGGGGCGGCTCCGGCGGCTGGCGACGCGGCGGGCTGAGCTGGAGCAGCAGATCGCTGAGCGCCGGCAAGCCCTGGCGAGGATGAAGGAGGGGCTGGAGGGCCTCCGCCGGGAGAGCCGCCGCCGGAACGACGAGGTCGACTCCCTCGACTACCAGATCAAGAGCTATCAGCAGCAGCTCGATGGGAGCATCCTGAGCTACCGCGAGATGGAGGCGCTCAAGGAGAAGATCGAGCTGACGAAGCGGCGGATGGAGGAACTAGCAGACGGGGCGATCGCCTTGATGGGGGAGGTCGAAGCGAAGGAGGAAGAACTGGCTCGCGAGGCAGCAGCCCTCGAGGAATGGGAGGGAGTCATCCGAGGGGAGATCGAGCAAATCGATCGGGAGAGCTCGGCCCGTCAGGCCGAATTAGAGGGGGCCGCGCGGCGGCGGGCCGAGCTGGCAAGGGATGCCGAGCGCCATCTCGTTGAGCAGTATGAGCGACTGCGACGTGACTACGGCTATGAGGACCCCATCGTCAAGGTTGAGGGCGACTCCTGCTCCGGCTGCAAGATGCGCCTCTCCCAGAACACCCTGGAGCGGGTCCAGGAGGGGCGGGAGCTGGCCATCTGCGAGAACTGCCGTCGGATACTCTATCGCGATTGAGTGGTATAATAAGGCTGGAGAGGGCCGGAGGGCCGCGGGTGCTCCGCATGGTTGCATCCCGAGGAAAGTCCGGACTCCGCAGGGCAGGCCGCTGGGCGAAAGCCCAGGAGGGGCGACCCTCGGGTCAGGCCACAGAGACTAGACCGCCTCCCTCAAGAGGCAAGGGTGAAAGGGTGGGGTAAGAGCCCACCGCCGGACCGGGCGACCGGGCCGGGCTGGCAGCCCCCCGGCCGGAGCAAGGTCGAGTAGGGAGGAAGATGAGGGTGGCCCGCCCTCTCGCCTCCGGGTGGACCGCGAAGATGGATGGCCCTCTTAAATACAGAATCCGGCTTATGGCCCTCTCCCCAGCTTGACCTCGGGCCCGCGACTTGACTTGATCGCTTGAATAAAGTCATGATCAAGGTTAACGATTAGGGAGGTGAGGAGATACGGAGTTGAAAGAGCTCTTTGGGTGGGGCTCTCCGGTCGGACTGGCCATCTTCTTCATCGGCGTGGCAATCCTCTTTTGGGGGATGCAGAGCGGAGCCCCCTGGAGGAAGCGCTAGACCGGGTGGGACGCCTCTTCTGGAAGGCCGCTTTAGTCCTCTACGCCGCGCTCATCTTCTGGCTCTCCAGCCGCCCCCTCCCCGAGGGGCTCCCGCTCTTTCCCCAATGGGATAAGCTCTGGCATCTCCTCGAGTATCTCCTCTTCGGGCTCCTCGCCTGGCAAGCCCTCCTCCCACAGAGCAGGAGCGGCTGGACCTGGGCTATCCTCCTCTCCCTAGGCTATGCCGGCTCAGACGAGCTCCACCAACTCTTCGTCCCCATGCGCACCGCCTCGCTCCTCGATTGGCTAGTTGATTCCCTGGGAGTCGCGAGCGGCCTCCTCCTCGGGCGGGCGGCTCGGGGGTTGCATTTTCGGCCGCGCTGTGTATAATCAAACTGAGCTCTTTGACAAGGGGGTGAATGGTCTCGACGGGAATGCGGAAGTCCGGCGGCAAGCGGAGTTTCCGTTGTCTCCTTAAAACGACGGGACTACCAATAAATGCCGACAACTTGGCATTCGCCGTCCCCTCTTATAACTAAATGAGGGGACCGCTCTACGGGCCTTCGCCTGTGAGGCTCGTAGGGCGTCGATAGAGCAGGCTCGCCATTCCCCTCAGCCCGAGAGGGGAGTGGGACGAAATCTAGGGCTCGGACTAGTGCATCCTGTCTCATGGGAGGCGCTAGTCCCAGATAAAAACATGAGACTAAGCTTGTAGAGGTCGGGCGGAAGCATTTTCGGACCGGGGTTCGATTCCCCGCACCTCCACCAAGAGGGAGAGGCCGACAGCCCAAGGCCGTCGGCCTCTCCCTCTTTATGTGCCCTCTTAACTTGACTTGCTACTTGACCTGGACGACGCCCTCCGACTCGCGATCTCCGTCGACGAAGAAGTCCCCGACCGATTTGATCTCATAGGCATAGGCCCCGCCGCTAGCGGACCAGGCGACGATTATGATCTTATCATTAGTCGGGGCATCCTGGATGGCATCGGCTAGCATAGCTAGGTCGAAGATCGTATCGGCATAAGAGGGGCGAGCCCAGGGCCCGGCCCCATACCGGAGGGGCTCGAACTTCCAGAAGGCCCAGTTGGCCGGGAAGGCCTCGAGATATATGAGATCGTCCTTTTCAGCCCAGCTCGGGATCTTCAGCGAGCCGCTGACCTTCTCTTGGGCTCCACGATAAGGCTGGAGGGTCAGAGTATAGCGGAGGGTCCCACCGCGGCTGACGGATTGGGCATCCGGCTCGATCGACTCGACCACCTTGACTCGGAGGTTCTTCTCCACGGTCATCTCCAGATCGATCGCGCTGATCTGGGGATCGGAGAACTCGTTCCAGGCCAAAAGATAGGAGATCCAGGCCGGATCGAAGGTCCCGGCCCCGGAGATGTCGTAGTTACTCACATAGATATCGTGCCGCTCGAGCAGCTTCCGCCCGCCCGCGCCCTTGACGGTGAGATGCATGTTCATGGTCCCCGGCCCGACACGGTTCAAGGTCCGGTCTACGGCCTCCAGGCCGGCCCAGAGGAGGTTATCAGGATACCAATCAGGGAAGGCGACAGATCTGGAAGTGAACTGGTTCGTTATCCCCGAATCCTTATCAGTCACCTTGATGTTGAACTGGATCGCCTTGGTCGGTCTTCCGATCGCCCCGGCGATCGCCGGGAGCCGGTCCTCGAGGACGCTCCCGACCTCCTCTACAATGTAGCCCTCCTTGAAGGGGCGTTGAATACTCCGGATAAGATCAGTGATGTAGACTGAGGTCATGAAGAGGTCCGTTGCCCCCAGGAGGAGATCGGGGTGGCCGTAGGCGATGAGGCATTGGTCCTCGACATAGGTCACCGTGCCGTAGCCACCGTAGGTGAAGTCCCCGACCATGATCGCGCTCCCCACCGGCGCACCTGGGACGAGCGGCCCGGGGTCGACCCCCTGGAGCTGGCCGCCGGCACCGAGGTTGTAGAGCTCGACATCGTAGCGCTCCTCCAGCCCCTGCTTGAGTGAGGTGACGAAGCTCTTGAAGGTTCGTTCGCCGCGGAGATAGCGGAGGGCGCTCCCCTCGACCTCGGCCTCCATCCCGCTCTTCAGCCAATTGAAGGCCCTCCCGGAGAAGCCTGTCACGGTGAATGGTGTTGTAAGATAATGGACGAAGAGCGTCCGTGGCTGGGCCTCGATCTCCTCGAGAGAGGGCGGCTGAGCCACGACCTTGATCCGGTCAATGTTTGTAGCTCCGGTCATACTAACAGCGGTCAAGGTGCGGCCGGGCGAAGGGAGGTAGCCTACGGAGCTGGGAGCGGCGGGGGCACTCGCTCTGCTGAGGCAGGCATCGAGGACCGGGAGCATCGCCTCGATCGGCTGGATCAGGAAGGGCTTCCCCGGCTCGGTGAGCGGCGTATCCCAGGTATAGCTGGCGAAGAGGGCGCCAATGAGCTTATCGTTGATGTAGCATGGGCTTCCGCTCATCCCAGCGGCCGTCCAGAAGCCCTCTTCCCCGCGGGCCAGGATCGTGGCCTTATACTCCTGTGCTCGCGGGTCCAGCCCGACATAGGCCGTCCTCAGGATATCGACGATCGTGAAATTAAAGGATACGATCTGGTTCTTATCGATGGCCGTCTTGCAATAGCCGACCATCCCCGGCGCGAGCTCGTCGACGAACATGAATTGCCCCCGCTCCCGCCCACCGGCGGTGAGGGCAGTAGCGATAACTGCTAAGATCAAGGCAGCCAGTCCTAGCCGGAAGAGGAATCTCTTGTTCCCCATCTTATCTTAACCTCCTTTAAGATTAGGTCTAGATCGCCGTTCACTCCCTCCTGGCTCTCACCTCGCTTTCCTGCTCCGGTCCGGGTAGATTTAACTATAGCATAGATCGCTCGGGGAGACAAGCCCTAGCCTAATGGCGGACGAGGCAGAACTCCAAGCCCCGAATCTCCAAGGGGTGGCTGTTCTCCGGGGAGTGGACGACCATCCTCCCCCGCTCGAAGTAAGGCAAGGCTTTTTGATACTCCTTAGGGGCACCGGCCCGCTCGGCCAGCCCCTCCTCCATCCCCAAGAGGATCCGTGTGCTCACCTGAGAGAGGACGGCCTCGTTCACATCTTGAGGGTTCTGGGTGATCAAGACCAGCCCGAGCCGGTTCTTCCGCCCCTGCTTCGCCGCGGCCACGAACTTCTCCACGATGATCTTGTCCTGCTGGGTCTGGGCGTTCGTCAGGTAATTATGAGCCTCATCGACCACGAGGACCACGGGGAACTTGGCGATCCTCCTCCCCCAATCGGACTCGACCGCCTCGGTCTTGGCGTCGGCGACCATGGACATGATCGTGAGGACCACGACCCGCTCGGCCTCCTGGCTGAGGTGCTCCGTGGGGAAGACGCTCACCGCCCCTTCGGTGAAGACCTCCTCGTAGAGGGCGTCGAGCGGGTTCGCCCCTTGATCGAAGACCTTCTCGAAATAGGGGCGGAGGACCCGGCGCTTCAGGGCCTTGAGGGTCTCACTGTGGATCAAGCCGGCCTTGTAGTGCTCCTCGGCCCCCTCGAGGAACTCCTTGAACTCCAGATATCTTTCCCCGCCGGAGGCGAAGAAGTCTCGCACTAGGAGCGTGAGCGCCCCGAACTGCTCCTCATTCACCTCCCCGCCGGCGATCAGGTAGGGGAAGTAGCGGACGAGCCCGAAGGGGATGGTGAATTCCAAATAGCCTGGGGCGCCTCGGTAGCTCCGCCCCGCCTCCTTGGCTGCGAAGACCTTTAGCCCCTTTATCCCCCCGAACTTCACCCCCTGGCCGCGGAGGGTATCGAGCTCAGCAGTGGGGATGGTCTTCAAGACGGGGTTATCCTCCATCATCTGCCAGTATTCGTTGTGCGGGTCGAGGACAATGAGGTTCACTCCCCTCTCTTCCCCGCCCCGCCGCTCCATCTTATAGCGGGAGCCGACTACTTGCCTCAGGAAGTTCTTGGCCACATGGGTCTTCCCCCGGCCGCTCATCCCCGCGATCAGGGTGTGGGTAAAGATCAAGGGGTCGCCGATCCTCTCCGGGTCATTCCGGAGGTAGTAGGGGATCGGTAGGCCGCTGGAGAGCCGGATCGGCTCGCCATTGACCGCGACATAGCCGAGGAAGAGCCCGTCCTCCGGCAAATCCAATCCGACTTTGACCTCATCCTCACTCGCCACCCGGCGGACGAGCGTGTTCGGCTTGGGGATGTGGCGGACCTCGAGGGCCTTCCCGTGGACGATCATCGAGAGGGGCTCGAGCTCGGCCAGCTCGATATACTCTTCTTCTCCGACCCGCTCCGCCCCGACCAGGAGGTGGACCTCGCTCATGTCGTCGAGCGCGTCCCGCTTCCTGTAGGAGAGGCGCTTGATCCTTGCGAAGATCTTCCCCTCAGCGTAGTCGCAGGGGATGACCACATACTCCCCGACGGCCACACGGTCCCGCCGGCTCTCGGGGACATACATCTCGATCTTGGCCTCGGTCAGACTGAGCGAGAGCTCGCTAGAGATCGCGATCCGCCCGAGCTCGTCCTCACCGAGCTCGAGCTTGGCCGGCCTTGTGAACTCTAGGCCCAGTTCCCGCTCCAGCTCGAACTCGCTCATCTCGCCTCACTTCACCAGGGCTCCCCGCGGCCTTGATTATACCCTAAGTCCGGGGGGAGCCCGCTGCTCTTGATCAGTGCCTCTCGCTCCTCTTGGGTGATCCTCGCCCGGCTATCGGCCCGCCGGAGGAGAGGTGGGACCCCTTCGCCACGGGCGATCTCACTCAGGACCGCGAGCTGGAGCCCCTCCGGATCATGGCGGTCGAAGACCAGCCGGGGCGCCTCGACCTTGAGGACGCCCCCTTGCCCCGCGGCCGTCCGGGGGTCGTAAACGAAGAAGTAGGCCACATGATACTTCTCTGGAGGGAGCTGGGGCTCGAACTCCCTAAGCTCGCGGAAGATATCGCTCCCTTCAGCTTTTAAGCCGGGTCGGGCGGGAGTCCGGTATCTCTCCTGGATGAACCAGTTGGTCCAACCGAGCTCGTCCTTGGGGAGGCTCTGGAAGAGGGCCCGGATCAGTTGGCGATCGTCGGCCCAGGGGCCCCTCTCAGGGAGGGCCTCGAGGAGGTAGGCTGTCTGAGGGGTCTTATTGATCCCGACATAGGCGGTGCCTCTTTGGGCCAGGAGCTCGGCCAGCCGGAGGTGGCCTGCCAGGGCCTCGAGCGCGCCGGGGAAGGCGAAGAGATCCACTCCCCCCGACTTCTCTTTTAGCAAGTAGTAGAGGCCGATCGGGAAGACATTCCCGTCCAAGAGGAGGAGGTCCTCCCGGTCCAGGACCAGCGGCTCGGCCATCCTCAGGGCATGGCGGGCCTCGCTGGCGCTATCGGCCAGCCCCTTGAGGACATGGTCGATCTCGTTCCCCCAGAGGTAGTCTCGGGTGATGTGGATCCTCCAGAGCCCGAGGAGCCCATCTTCGCGATATTCGGCCTTTGGCCCGCCGCTAGCGCTGAGGGAGTGAGAGACTAAGGCGACGGTCCGGAAGGAATCCAAAGGGAGCCCTTCCAGCTCGCCTGAGGGCTCGCTCACCAGGACCGCTTGGTTGGCGCAGAGGGTCGACCCATTCGCGAAGTGAATCGGACGGGTCGAGCCCCCATCTAGGCCGAAGGCCCGGCGGAAGCGGGCCGGTCGGGCCGCGAGCTCGAGGAGCGGGCCGCTCCGGTAGGAAAGCGGGGTGAGGGCCTGGAGTGGCCCGCCGAGCTCGAGCTTGGAGAAGGCCCGTTCGGCCTCCTCCCGAAAGCGCCGGGGATCGAAGGTGAGGCTGAACTCCCTCACTCCTTCCAGGAGCTTCCGCTTGACATCCGCGGAGAGCATTATCTGACCTTGCGGACCGTCGAGATGTTATCCCGCCCCTTCTCCGTCCGATACTCGTGGTCCGCACCCTCGACGAGCCCCTCCTCATGGGAGACGACGAGCACTTGACCGAGCTGGCTCCCTAGCTCTTCCAGCAAGAGCTGGAGCCGCTGGACCCGCTCGCGATCGAGGTAGATCGTCGGCTCATCGAGGATCAAGGGGAGTGGGCCGACCGCCTGGGCTAGGACCCGGTGGATCGCGCACCTCAGGGCGATGTTGATCAAGGCCCGCTCACCACCGGACATGAGGGCCGGATCGAGCCACCTTCCATCCTTCAGCTCGATCGCGATCTCGTAGCCCTCGCCGATGAGGGCCCGGCTGTAGGCCTCTCCGGAATCCATCAGCCGGAAGAGCTCGTTGAAGTAGTAATTGATCGCGGCGATGTTCCTCTTCCGCAGCTCGCCCTTCACTCGCCGATAGAGCCCCTCCAGCTGGGCCACCTCCTCGCTCAGCTTCCGGAGCCCATCGGTCTCAGCCGCGAGTCGTGCCTGCTCTTCTTCTAGCCGCTTGAGCCGCTCGAGCTTCCCCGCGACTACTCCCCGCCGATCGAGGAGTGCGGCATACTCCTGCTGGAGCTTCGCCCGCTTCCTCTCCAATTCCCCAAAGGCCGCCGCCAGGCGGGCTCCTTCTTGTTCGAGCTGGGCCCGCTCGCCCACCTCAGCCTGGAGCTGGAGGCGCCGCCGCTCGAGCCGGTTCAGGTCCTCCCGCAGCCCGCTCAGGCTCTCCAGAAGAGTCCGCTTCCGCCCCTCGGCCTCCTCAGTCTTGGCGCGCGTCTTGAGCAGTTCCGCGGCGAGCCGCTCCAATCTCTCCAGGTGGGTCTGATGCTCCTCCGCCTCCCGGAGGCGGGCCAAAAGCCCGGCCAACTCCGCGCTCAGGGCTTTCCGCTCCTCCCCCTTGGCCGCTAGGGCCGCCTCATGGTCCTTGAGCTCTGCCTCAGCCCGGCAGAGTCGCTCCTCCAACCCCTTCCGCTGCTCCACCAATTTGCGGAGGGCCCGGCGCTTCTCCTCGAGCTGCTCGTGCTTGGCCCGGAGCTCGACGGCCTGGAGGGCCAGGCGGTCTAAAGCCTTCTTCTTCTCCTCCAAGGCCGCAAGCTCGGCCCCCAGTCGCTCGAGCTCCGCCTCGAGCTCTGCGATGAGCCCGTCCAGGCGGCGGCCCTCCTCCTTCAGCTCGGCCAGGGCCTCAGCGAAGGTCGCCTCGCTCACCGGCTGGCCGCAGGTCGGGCACTTCCTGGCCTGGATCAGGTCAGCCTTCTCGCTCCACTGCCGCTCCAGCTCTTCCCGCTTGGTCCGGGCCGCGACCAGCTCGGCTCGCAGCCCCTCCTCCTCCCCGCGGAGCCTCTCTAACTGGACTACGCGGGCCTCCTGGGCAGCTCGAATGGCCTCGGCCTCGACGAGGGTAGGGACCCCGAGCTGGGCCGCTTGTGTCGCGGCCTTGGCCTCCACCTCCGCGAGGGAACCGGCGAGCCTCTCCAGCTCTTGCTCCCCTACCTGCTCGTTCTCTTGCAGGGCGGCCGACTCGCTCCGCAGCTCATAAGCCTGAGAGTCGAGGTTCTCCACTCGCTTCTGGAGATGGCCGAGCTCGGCCTCTACCCGGGCCAGCCTCTCGCGGCGGTCTTGGAGCTCCGCTCGGAGCTCTTCCAATCTGCCCCGGCCTTCGGCTATCGCCTGCTCGAGGAGTTCCGGGCTCTCCCCCCGGCCGAGTGGGCCGAGGAGGTCGAAGAGCCTGAGTTGGTCTGACATCTCTTCGAGCCTGGCTCGTTGCTCCTCCTCTTGGGCCTCTAGGCCCTCGAGGAGGAGTCGGAGCCGGTCTAATTCCCCTTCCTGGGCCTTGGCTCGCCTCTGCTTCTCTTCCTGCTCGAGTTCGATCTCCTTGAGCTCCTTTTCCGTCACAGCAAGCCGGCGGAGCCGCTCTTGGAGGTGAGCCCTTCCTCGCTCCAGGCGAGCTAGTTCGCTGTCTAGTCCCACTAGCTCTCTCCCTTTCCGCTCGATCTCCCTCTCGAGGGCAGCCCAGGCCCGGGGCAACTCCTCGGCCTCCAAGGCTGAAAGCTCCCGCCTCAACCCGGCGAGCTCACCCTCGAGGTTCGCCAGCCGGCGGTTGACCGCCCGGGCAGCCCCCTCTTTCGCCCGAGTGGCATAACTGTCGAGCCGCTCAAGGCGGAGGAGCCGGTCGAGCATCCCTCGCCGCTCCTCCTCCCCGGCCCGGATCAGCCGATCGATCTCCCCTTGCCGGACATAGACGGCATTAGTGAAGTCGTCTCGGTCCATATGAAGGAGCCCTTGGATCTGAGTGCTGACCTCCTCGACCCCGAGCCATTCTAGTCCATCCTCACGGCGGAGGCGGCAGCTCTCTCGCTCACTTGTGACCCGCTCGCCCCATCTCTTCAGCCCCATCTCGCTGGTAAACTTCCAGCCACCGCAGTGGAAGGTAAGCCGGACCCGCCCCTCTTTTGCCCCCTCACGGAGGATCTCGCTCAGTGAGCGGCCCATCGCCGGACAGGCCCGGCTCCCATAGAGGGCGAAGAAGATCGCCTCCAGGAGCGAAGACTTCCCCGAGCCGTTCGGCCCAGCGATCACGATGATCCCCTCCCCAAGTTCGATCTCCCCGCGGCGATAGCAGAAGAGATCCTCCACCTCGAGCCGGAGGAGCCTCAGCCCCTCATTTGCCCGCCGGGCCAGGGCCAATAGGTCGAGGAGGCTGGCGGCATATCTTTCCCGCTCCTTTGAAGCCATAAGGTCAGATCAGCCCTCCAAGAGCTTGCTCACCTCGGAGTCGACATTCGAGTCCACGATCCGCTCGTCGCGGATGATCGAGTCGATCGCCCTCCCGCGTGGGGAGAGCTCGAGCTCGGCCAGCTCACGGATGAGCAACTCCTCCAAGGCTTGTGGCTCGACCTCTACCGAAATCTCAGGCCCCGCCGCCTCAATTGGGCTGGCCTCGCCCCTCAGCCCGCCGAGCTGGAGGAACTGGACGGCCAGGGCCCCGCGCTGGAGGGCCTCCTCTTCTAACTCCTGTGGCCTTCGGCTATCGCTGCAGCGCGCTGAGAGGGAGATGCAGACCACCGCCCCTGTTAAATCGTGAGCTGCCAGCCCCTTGAACGGGTCCTCCCCCTCGCCGATATAGATGAATCTCCTCGTTCGGAGCGCTCGGCGCTCTAGTCGCTTGGTCTCCAAATCGATCAGGCTCACCCCCCGCGGCTCGCGTTCACTCGCCCGCCAGCGCTCAGTCGAGCCGGGATAGGTCACAAGGAGGTCCTCCTCTAGCCAGCTCCGATGCTCATGGTAGTCCCCCAAGAGGACGATCTCCACGCCCCAGTCGCGATGGGCCTCCAGGAGCTGGGAGAGCTTCAGCTCACCATAGACTAAGCCCACTCGGTCGAGCATCTGGTGGGCCACGAGGACCCTATGGCTTGCTGCCCCTAATTCTAGGCGAGGGAGCTCCACCGTCCTTCGGCCGGCATAGTCCAGGCCGAAGAACTGGACCCCATCGAGCTCATAAGGCTCTTGATGGAGATGGACCGCTAGGCCGAGTGAGGCGAAGAGGTCGAGCCATTGAACGCCCCGCTTCTGCTCATGATTCCCCACTACGCCGAGGAAGGGGATCCCCGCCTCGCGGAGGCGGACGAGGGCCATGAGGGCATCCTGGAGGTCCTCCGTCGAGGGGTTCCGGCTATCGAAGAGGTCCCCGGCGTGGATCACCGCGCGGACTCGCTCGGCAATGGCCAGCTCGACCACCTGGAGGAAGGCCGAGGAGAAGTCGGCTCGCCGCTCCGCTAGGCCATATTGCCTCGCTCCGATATGTGTGTCCGCCACATGGAGGACCTTGGGCATCTTACCCTCTCTAGTCTAGTTCACATCCTAGCTGGAGTATAGCCTGAGAGGGGGGAGCATTCAATTCAATGGAAGCGGCTCAGCCGCGCAGCCGTGGATCGAGTATGTCCCTGATCCCGTCGCCCAGCAAGTTGAAGCCCAAGACGGTGATGAAAATCGCCAGCCCGGGGAAGGTCGAGACCCACCACTGGCCTGGGAGATAGTTCCTCCCGGCGGTGACCATGACCCCCCATTCCGGGGTCGGGGGCTGAGCCCCCAGCCCGAGGAAGCCTAGGCTCGCGGCAGTCCGGATGATCCCGCCCATCTCCAGCGTCGCTTGGACGATGACCGGGGAGAGGCTCAAGGGGAGGACATGGCGGGAGAGGATCCGCCACCTCCCGGCCCCCATGGCCCGTGCCGCCTCGACATAGTTCTCCTCCCGGATCGCGATGGCCCGGCTCCGCGCCAGTCGGGCGAAGAAGGTCCATTCAGTCAAGGAGATGGCGATGACCACATTCTCCAAGCTCGGCCCGAGGGCCGAGGAGATGGCCATCGCCAGGATCAATTGCGGGAAGGCCATGAAGATATCTGTCACCCTCATGAGGAGGTTATCGATCCGCCCGCCGAAGTAGCCGCAGAGGATCCCGATCAAGGTCCCTGTCGAGCCGGCGAGTAAGGCGACGATGACCGCGATCCTCAAGGAGATCCTAGCCCCATAGAGCAGCCGGCTCAGGATGTCCCGGCCTAGTTGGTCCGTCCCTAAAGGATGAGCGGGGCTGAGCCCCTCCAATTTCCGCAGCGGCTGGGTCGCGAGCGGGTCATAAGGGGATAGGTAAGGGGCGACTATCGCTGCTAGGACCAGGGCCGAGATGATCGCCAGGCCGGTAAGTGAGAGGGGGTTCCTCCTCAGGGCCCTCCACATCTCTACGAGCAGCGATCCCCTCATCTTTTTAGCCGTATCTTATCTTGGGATTCAGATAGGCATAGGATATATCCACGACCAGGTTGGTCAGGGCATAGAGGAGTGCGATCAGCATCGTCGAGCCGACCACCGCGGGGAAGTCGAGCGCGAGGAAGGCGTTAGTCGCGTAGCGGCCCAGTCCGGGCCAGGCGAAGATCGTCTCAGTGATCACCGAGCCCTCGAGGAGCCGGCCATAGGTGATCCCGGAGATGGTGCTCACCGGGAGCATCGCGTTCTTCAGGGCATGCTTCAGCACTACATTCGCTTCCCGGAGGCCTTTAGCCCGAGCGGTATTAATGTATTCCTCCCGTAAGACATCTAACATGCTCGATCTGGTGATCCTGGATACCGCGGCGATCCCGAAGAAGGAGAGGACCACTGCTGGCATGACCAGGTGCTTGAGAGCGCTCTGGAAGGCATCGAACCGGCCGGCTATCAGGCTATCGATCGTGATCAGCCCCGTGACCCGCGGTGGGCGGGACATATAGTAAGGCAGCTGGCCGGCCCCGGGGAGCCAGCCGAGCAGGTAATAGAACAGTAGTAGCATCAGCAGGCCCAGCCAGAAGACGGGCATCGAGATCCCTAGTAGGGCGGAGAGCCGCGAGAGGTGGTCCATCACTCTACCGCTCCTCACTGCGGAGATGATGCCCAGTATGATCCCGAAGAAGATGCTCAAGATCGTGGCCGCGGTCGCCAACTCGAAGGTGGCGGGGAAGAACTGAAGCAGGTCCTCCGCCACGGGCTTCCCTGTGCTGATCGAGACCCCGAGATCACCCTGCAGTAGCCGCCAGAGATAGATGAGATACTGGTCATACAACGGCTTATCGAGGTTCCATTTGGCCCTGACCTGCTCGATCAACTCCGGCGGTGCTTGGCCGCCGAGCATCGCGGCGACGGGATCAGCGGGAATCACCCTGGAGATGAAGAAGACGACGGTCATGACCCCGAAGAGGACGAAGACCATCCAGGCCAGCCGCTTCAGTATATAGCTTATCATGGGGAAACATTCCCCCCGGCCCTAGTCTAGAGACGCCCGGACCGGGGGGAACGCTCAAACTCCCTCAAGGCCGTCCAGTTATTTCGTTACCGCGAAGAGCTCGGTGTAATACCACATTGGCGGGACCTGGAGGCCCTTTACATCCTCTCTCGTCGCGACTTGGATCAGAGGGCTGTGGAGGATGATGTAGGGCCCTTCCTCCAGGACCACGCCCTGGATCGCCTTATACAGGATCTCCCGCTTCCTTGGGTCCCTCTCCCCGGCAGCCTGTTCCACCCAAGCGGTGACCCCGCTCGGACAATACTTGTTCCGCCAGGCGAGCTGCTTGACCTTCGCCTCCGGCCCGGCGGTATCGCAGTGAGCGAATGGTGCGGCCTGGGCGCTGGGGTCAGCGTAGTCAGCCCCCCAGCGGACGAGGACCATTTGATGCTGCTGGGCCCGATAGGACTTCAAGAGCTCGGCATAGACCACCGCGGTCACCTTGACCTCGATGTTGATCTTCTTCAGGTCCTCCTTGATCTGGGCCGCGATATCGGGGTAAGGCGGGTCGGTGCGGGTGAGCAGCTCGACCTGGAAGCCGTTCTCATAGCCCGCCTCCTTCATCAGTTGCCGGGCCTTCTCGAGATCTTGATGGTAGAGGAGATCGAGGTGGGCGAACATCCCGACCGGCACGATCGTATGGCATTTCACCGCCGCTCCGGCCATGATCCCCTCAGTGATCGCATCATAATCGATGGCCCATCTCACCGCCTGGCGGACCTTCACATTGCTGAAGGGCTCATAGCCGAGATTCATCGCCGCGTAATGGAAATACCAAGAGGGGGTCTCGATCACTTTGATCCCGGCCTTGCCCTTCAAATCAGCGATCATCTCCGGGAGGAGGTTCCAGGCCACATCGATGTCGCCCTTCTCCAGGGCCAACTTTTGGGCCGTCGGCTCAGGTATGTCCTTAATGATGATCTGCTTCAAGGCCGGCGCACCCCGCCAGTAGTCGGGGAAGGCCTCCAGCACGATCCGGTCCCGCCTCACCCATTCCTTCAAGATGAAAGGCCCAGAGCCGGCATCGTGCTCCGCCAGCCATTTAGAGGCATAGGGGTCCTCAGGAGTGGCATGAGCCTCGACGACCGCGGGGTCCACGATCGAGGTGATCCCTTGGTAGCCGAGGACCGCGGCCATCAACATCTCCCCTAAGGGCTGGTTCGTGGTGATCGTGACGGTGTAGTCATCGATCTTTTGGATCATCTCGGGCTTGGGCACAAACTGGCTGAGGATCCAGATCGGTGGCTGGTTGAGCGCGAGCGATCTCCTCAGGGAGAAGACCACAGCCTCGGCGTCCACCGGCTTTCCGCTGTGGAACTTGGCATTCTTCCTGAGATGGAAGGTCCAGGTCAGGCCATCCGCTGAGACCTCCCAGGACTCGGCTAAACCGGGCTCAATCCTCTCGAAGGCCTCCTTCCCCCCGACGAAGTTCACCAACTGGTCATAGGTCTGCTCCAGCACGAATCCGCCCTCGAACTCATAGACCCTCGCCGGCTCGAAGTCGATGATCGGCTCATGACTCATCCCGATGATCAGCACATCTTTCGGGACCTGGGCCAGCCCGGGGATGAGCAACAGAGCCGCCACGAACAGCACCAACAACCCTACTCGAACCCATCTCTTCATTTTGCTCCCTCCTTTTCTGGACTACTCTTCTCTCGACCTGACTCGCTCATCACCCCCTTCTCTCGAGAGGAGTAGAGTCTAACAGTAGTATATAGCATCTTGGCGCTCGAGGGTCAAGCCCTCCTGATCAGAGGAGCAGCGCGTTCTAGACCCTGCTGGCCGGTGGTAGAACTATGGGGAGTCGAGGGGCTTCTTCATCAGGTAGGCATCATCGCCGTCGCTGTAGTAGTGGTTGATCAGGCGGCCGATGGTGAAGCCGAACCTCCGGTAGAGCCGGATCGCCTCCTCATTTTCAGTCCGGACCTCCAGCTCGACCTGCCGTGCCCCGAGCTCCTTCAAGTAGGCCAGCCCCGCCCGGAGGAGCTCACCCCCCCGCCCCTGGTGCCGGTAGGAGGGGTCGACAGCCAGGTTCATCACATGGCCAATGTGGAGATCGGGGTCCTCCTCCCCTCCCTCCAGGCCGAAGAGGAGCCGTGTCCGCCGCTCGAGCCGGGAGAAGAGTGAGGGAGTCTTTAGCCCGATGAGGATGTAGCCGACGATCTTCCCGCCCTCTTCCCCGACGAGGAAGCCATCCTCCCCGAGGTAGCTCCGGAGCAAGGCCTCCGGCCAGGGATTGGAGAAGGAGCTCCGCTCGATCTCCATCACCCTTGGTAAGTCGCGCTCCTCGGCCTTCCTGATCCGCATCGCCCGGATTATAGCCCCCGCCGAGCGGGAGGCCAACCCCGGGAGCGAGCGCAAGCCAGGCGAGATGCGAGTTGACTGATCGGCCACTTTGTGCTATCATTCACCAGAGATGAGGATTACGATCGCCGGCAGACATGTCGAACTGACCGATACCCTCCGCAACTATGTCCTCTCGAAGGTCGAGGGGTTAGAACGGTATCATGACGGGATCATCGCCGTGGATGTCAATCTCGGGCTGGAGAAGAGCCGGAACACCGCCGACCTTGTGGCCCATCTGGTCCGCCGGAAGATGTTAAAGGTCTCGGAAGAGTCCAATGACATGTATACCTCGATCGACCTGGCGGTCGACAAATTGAAGCGGCAACTCCAGCGCCACAAGAGCATGATCAAGGAGCACCGGGGTGAGGGTGGGCCTAAACTAGAGCAAGGCGGGGACCAGCGCGGGGAGGGGGCCGAGCTCATCCGCCGCGAGCTCTTCCTCCCCAAGCCGATGACCCAGGAGGAGGCTCTCGTCCAGTTGGACTCACTTGACCGTAGCTTTCTGATCTTCATCGACGCGGAGAGCGGTGGGCTGAAGGTGCTCCACCGCCGGGGTGATGGGGCCTACGAGCTGCTCGAGCCGAGATACTAAATGGCCAAGGCGGTAGTCTTATTCTCAGGGAGCCTCGCCAGTATCATTGCGACTGAGCTGGTCCTAGAGGCGGGGATTGAAGAGCTCCGCCTCTTGCACTTCCGTTCCCCCTTCTTCCGCGACTATGAGCCGGTCAAGGAGCTAGCCCAGAGCCTCTGGGCCCTCCCATTCCGCAGTCAGGCCCTGAAGCGGGAGTTCCATGAGCTCTCGAGCTTCGCCGATGGGGCCTATCAGCCGGCCCGGACTTGCCTCAACTGTCGCCGGCTGATGCTCCGGAAGGGGCTCCGGTATGTAAGGCGGATCGGGGCCGACTTCCTCGTCACCGGGGAGATCCTGGGGAAACGCGGACTGGGCCCACTCGAACTAGAGAAGCTGGACCGCGCGGCCGGAGGAGAGGGGCTGATCCTCCGCCCCCTCTCGGCCCGCCTCCTCCCGGAGACCCTCCCCGAGCGAGCCGGCTGGGTGAAGCGCACCCGGCTCCTCGCCCTGGAGGAGGGGAACCATGACGGCGCTGGCCTCGCAGAGATCGCAATGAGCCTGGGCCTGAAGGCTAAAGGCTTCCCCGCGGAGGACCGTTGCAAGCTGACCCAGCCCTACTTCGGCCAGCGGCTGCGCGATCTCCTCCACGAGAAGGATTTCACGATGAACTCCCTCGAGCTTTTGGAGTTCCCCCTCTACTTCAAGGAGCCGCCGGATGTGAAGATCGTCCTCGGCCTATCAGATGAGGAGAAGCGCCGGCTCCAGACCTTCTTCCTCCCTGAGGACCTCCGGGTCTATGTCCCGATCCAGGAAGGGCCGATGGCCCTGGTCCGGGCCAATTGGGAGGAGAAGAGCGAAGAGGACATCGAGCGGATCATCGAGCTGGCCGCCCGGATCGCCGTGGCCCATGCCCCGGTCAAAGGCGAGCGGGTCCGGACGAACTACCGCTTCGAGAGCAAGGGCGAGACCTTCTGCATCAATGTCGCCCCCCTCCCCCCGCACGAATTGGGCAAGTATTACCTGAAGTAGCCCGATGGACCCCCTCCAGGGCCTCAACCAGGAGCAGCTCGAGGCGGTGACCCATTTCCAGGGGCCGCTCCTGATCATCGCCGGAGCGGGGAGCGGGAAGACAAGGGTCATCACCCACCGGATCGCCCACCTCATCGGCTATCATCGCGTCCGTCCGGAGGAGATCCTCGGGGTGACCTTCACCAATAAGGCGGCGGAGGAGATGCGCACCCGAGTGGAGCAGCTCTTGGTGGAGAGCCAAGCCCCTTGGATCAAGACCTTTCATGCCACCTGCGCCCGGATCCTCCGAGAC
>JBBIJD010000036.1:0-17779 GCA_037446135.1 Candidatus Fraserbacteria bacterium | reverse complement strand
CCCATATCCGGTAGTCGCTAGCCCGGGGTCGATCCCCAAGACCTTCCATGACGGACCGTGGCGCGCCACGCGGAGCGGTGGTGGATCGAGAGGAACGATCCTCATAATAGATCCAAAAGCTGCGCCAGGCGCGGGTCGACTTCCGGCCGGAGGGCCGGGCAGTTGGGGTGGTGCTCCTCCTCATTCAAGTTCACTCCGCAGGAGGGGCAGAGCCCGCGGCAGTCCGGGGCGCAGAGCGGCTTGGGGTCGAGCGCGCTCAGGATCAGGCTCTGGAGGTAGGGCTCGAGGGCCACCTCCTCAGCCTCATCGGGATAGGTGAAGTCCTCGTCCTCCAGCCGGACCTCGCTCTCCTCGCGCAGCGTAATTCTCTCCTCCTTCTCGATCGTCTGGGTGAAGCGCGCCAAGCAGCGGCTACACTCACGCTCCACCTCCGCCTTGAGCGCCAGGGCCAGATGGATCTTCCCCCCCTGGTAGACGGCCTGGCCTTGGAAGGCGACCCGGCTCTTCTGGGCTATCACTATCCCCCCGTGCCCGATCGGGGGGAGCTCGACCTTGCCGGAGAAGGGGAAGACCATCCCCGGCTCCTTCTTGAGCTGCTTGATCGGGAGATTCATCTTCGCTCACCTCGAATGATCGCGTCCGCTAGAATGACCGCCTGCTTGACGGCCCGGACATTGTGGACCCGGACGATATCCGCTCCACGGGCGATCCCAAGGACGACGGCGGCGATCGTCCCCGGGAGCCGCTCCTCGACCGGTGCGCCGCTCAATTGGCCGATAAAGGACTTCCGCGATGGCCCGATGAGGATCGGCCGCCCCAGGGCCTTCAGCTCGCCCAGCCTCCGGAGGATCTCCAGGTTATGCTCGACCGTCTTCCCGAACCCGATCCCCGGGTCGAGGATGAGCTTAGAGAGGCCGGCCTCCCTCGCTACAGCCAGCCTCTCCCGCAGGAAGGCCATGATCTCCCCGATTACATCGTCATATCGCGGGTCTTGCTGCATCGTCCTCGGCTCGCCCTGCATATGCATTAAGACCACGGGGACATCGTATCTCCGGAGGACCTCGCTCATCCGGGGATCGAACCTCAAGGCGGAGATATCGTTGACCATGGTCGCGCCGGCCTCGAGGGCCGCCTCGGCCACTATAGCCTTATAGGTGTCGATGGAGATCGGGACCCTGGACTCTTCTCTGATCCCCTCGATCACCGGGAGGACCCGCTCGAGCTCCACCTCCGCCGGGACGGGTGTGGCCCCAGGGCGGGTCGATTCGCCCCCGATATCGATGATATCGGCCCCCTCCTCGACTAGCTCCAGGGCATGGGCGATCGCTTTCTCCGGATCGGCATAGAGCCCGCCGTCGGAGAAGGAATCAGGAGTGACATTGACGATCCCCATGATGAGGGTCCGCTTCCCCAGCCCTAGTTCCTCGAGCGCGCGCGCGTCCATCCCGCTCGGATCATATCACAACCGCGCACCCCTAGCAACGGCATCCGAATCCGATTGCGCCCCCGAGGCAGAAAGTGCTATGATAACCCTGAGCCTAGCTGGAGGTGAACCGATTTGGAGATTTATCCAATCTATTCCTTCTTCTCCGAAGAGCATCGGATCCTCAAGCGGATGGTCCGGGAGTTCGTGGAAGAGGAGCTGAACCCCCATGTCAATGAGTGGGAAGAGGCCGGGCTCTTCCCAAGAGAGGTCTTCAAGAGGCTCGGTGAACTCGGCCTTCTGGGGATCAGGTTCCCTGAGGAATACGGCGGCTCCGGCGCGGACATGCGGACGACGGTCGCATTCGTCGAGGAGCTCGCAAGGTGCCGCTCCCGGGGGCTGGTCATGGGTGTCCTCGTCCATACGGACATGTCCTCCCCATATCTTGTCCGCTACGGGAATGAAGAGCAGAAGCGCCGCTGGCTCCCCGAGATCATCTCCGGAGGGAAGATCTGTGCGATCGCGCTCACCGAGCCCGGGGCGGGGAGCGATCTGGCCGGGATCGCCACGACCGCCAGGCGTGAGGGCGATCACTACATAGTCAACGGGAGCAAGGTCTTCATCACCAACGCCATCAATGCCGACCTCTTCTTCGTCCTCGTCAAGACCGCCCCACAGCTCGGCCACCGTGGGATCTCCCTCCTTTTGATCGAGAAGGGGACCCCGGGGTTCACGGTCCAGAGGATGCCGAAGAAATTGGGGATGCACGGCTCGGACACTGGGGAATTGACCTTCGAGGACTGCCCCGTCCCGGTCGAGAACCTGATCGGGGAGGAGAACCGCGGCTTCTACCAGGTGATGAGCGGGCTCCAGATCGAGCGGCTCGTCTCCTCCGTGGCGATGGTCGGCCATGCCCAGCAGGCGATCGAGGACGCGATCCAATATGCTCAAGAGCGGGAGCTCTTCGGCAAGAGGCTGGCCGACTTCCAGGTGACCCGCCACAAGCTCGCTAAGCTCCAGACCAGGCTCGAGGCGGCGAGGCAGCTCACCTATGCCGCGGCCCGGACGATCGACGAGGGGCTCGACGCCACGACGGTCGTCTCGATGTGCAAGGCCTTCTGCGCCGATGTGGCCTGTGAGGTGGCCGATGAGTGCTTGCAACTCCACGGCGGTTACGGCTATATGGAGGAGTATGACATCGCCCGGCTCTATCGGGACATAAGACTGTGGAAGATCGGCGCGGGGGCCACGGAAGTGATGTATGAACTCATCGCCAAGAAGATGGGGCTCCTGGAGAAGGAGCCGGCCCAGGCCCGAAGATGATGAGTGAGATTCGTGATCCTGGACTCGCCCCGAGCGGCCAGCGGAAGCTCTCTTGGGCTAGGGATCATATGCCGTTGCTTCAGGGGCTCGCTGAGCGATTCTCCAAAGAGAGGCCGTTCTCCGGGCTTAAGGTCGGGATCAGCGTCCACCTCGAGGCCAAGACTGCCTGCCTAGCCCAGACCTTCCAGGCCGGTGGGGCCGAGGTGGCCCTCACCGGGAGCAATCCACTCTCGACCCAGGACGATGTGGCCGCGGCCCTGGCTGAATCTGGAATAGCGGTCTTCGCCAAGCATGGCGTGGCTATGGAGGAGTATGAGCGGCACCTCAACCTCGTCCTGGACTCAAGGCCGGACCTGATCATCGACGACGGCGGGGACCTGGTGCGGCTCCTTCATACGAGCCGGCAGGAGCTGAGGCCCCTCGGCGGCTGTGAGGAGACGACCACCGGGGTCCAGCGGCTCCGGGCCTTGGAGCGGGAGGGGCGGCTCCGCTTCCCGATGTTCGCGGTCAATGACGCTAAGATGAAGCACTTGTTCGACAACCGCTACGGGACCGGCCAATCTGTCTGGGACGGGATCATGAGGGCCACGAACCTCTCGATCGCGGGGAAGACCGTGGTCGTGGCCGGATACGGCTGGTGCGGGAAGGGGATCGCCATGCGGGCCCGTGGCCTAGGGGCCGATGTGATCGTCACCGAGGTCGAGCCGATCCGGGCCCTCGAGGCGGCGATGGAGGGCTTCCGGGTCATGCCGATGGAGGAGGCGGCTCGCGAGGGGGATATCTTCGTTACGGCCACGGGGTGCATCGCTGTCCTCGACGAGAAGAGCCTGAGGCTCATGAAGGATGGGGCGATCCTCGCCAATGCCGGCCACTTCGATGTCGAGATCAGCCTACCAGCCTTAAAGAGGCTGGCGGTCGAGAGGCGAGAGATCCGTCCGAATGTGGAAGAGTTCCGGCTCGCAGATAGCCGGCGGCTCTACCTCTTGGCCCAGGGGAGGCTCGTCAATTTAGCCGCGGCCGATGGCCATCCCGTGGAGATCATGGACCTCTCCTTCGCCATACAGGCCCTCACGGCCGAGTATCTCTCAAAGCATCATGAGGAGCTCGAGCCCAGGCTCTACCCCGTCCCTGAAGAGGTCGATCGGGAGGTGGCAGAGCTGGCCCTAGAGGCGATGGGCTTAAGGATCGACCGGCTGAGCCCGGCCCAGGAGCGCTACATTGCGAGCTGGGAGTGAATTCGGTATATTAAGGGCTGCAATCTGGCTTGGCTGACGGAGGTAAGGAATGGCAGAGGCTAAGGGTAGCGCTACAATTGCGGTTACTCCGCGACTCCCGAAGAAGGTCGACGGCCAGATCCACGCCGTCGGGCGGAGGAAGGAGGCCGTGGCAAGGGTCTACTTGAAGAAGGGGAAGGGCGAGATCATCGTCAACGGCCGGCCAGCGGAGGAGTATTTCTCCGCCGAGCCTTACGCGAAGGAGCGGCTCCAGCGGGTCGTCCTCAAGCCTTTCGAGGTGACAGGCACGCTGGGAAAGTTTGATGTGAAGGCCCATCTCGATGGTGGGGGCGTCACCGGCCAGATGGAGGCCCTCCGATTGGGGATCGCCAGGGCCCTCCTCGGGGTCGATGAGGGCTTCCGCCCGGTCCTCCGGGCTCAAGGGCTCCTGACCCGCGACCCGAGGATGGTCGAGCGGAAGAAGTATGGCCTCCATAAGGCCCGCCGGGAGGAGCAATACTCCAAGCGGTAAAACAGGGGGAGATAGGATGAAGCCGGGGATCCATCCAGAGCTGAAGCGGGTCGTGATCCGCTGCTCCTGCGGGGCGGAGTGGGAGACCCTCTCCACGCGGGAGAACTTAAGGGTCGACATCTGCTCCAAGTGCCACCCCTTCTTCACCGGAGAGGAGCGATTCGTCGACGCCGAGGGGCGAGTCGAGCAATTCCGCCGGAGATATAAGAAGAAGGAGTAGCCTTGGCTCCGCCAGCCGAGCCTGAGCAGCGGCCCCATCTCGGGGGCCAGGCGGTCATCGAGGGCGTGATGATGCGGAACGGCGAGAGGGTCGTGGTCGCCGTCCGCCGGCCCAAAAGCGGGGAGATCGTGATCCAGGAGATCAGGCCATTCCAGGCCTGGCGGAAGCTCTCGAAGATCCCCTTCCTCCGCGGCGTTTACAACCTCTTTGAGATACTGGTCCTGGGGATCAAGGCCCTCAACCTCTCGGCCAACCTCGCCCTCGAAGAAGGCGAGGCGGAGAAGTTCGGCCCGCTGGAGTTCTCGATCTCCTTGATCCTGGCCTTAGGGATCGCCGTCGGCGGCTTCTTCATCCTCCCACTCTGGCTGACGAACCTGTTCGCCAGCCGATCGAGTGGGATGCTCTTCGCCTTCCTCGAGGGGCTGATCCGGATCGCCATCTTCCTCATCTACCTCTGGGGGATCACCCTGCTGCGGGACATCCGGCGGGTCTTGGAATACCATGGCGCGGAGCATAAGTCGATCCACACCTTCGAGCACGGAGAGGAGCTGACGGTCGAGAACGCCAAACAGTATGGAACCCGCCATCCTCGCTGCGGGACCTCCTTCCTCCTGCTGGTCGCGGTCATCGCGATCCTGGTCTTCTCACTGGTGGGGAACCCTCCTCTCCCCTGGAAGGTCCTCTCGCGGATCCTATTGCTCCCAGTCATCGCTGGGTTCTCTTATGAGGCATTGCTATTCAGTGGGCGGCATGCCAATTCGAGATGGCTCCGCCCCTTGATCGCCCCTGGGCTCTGGCTCCAGCGACTCACCACCCGTGAGCCGGATGAGAACCAACTCGAGGTGGCCCTGGCGGCAGTGAAGGCCGTCCTTTAACCCAGCTTAGTCCGGTCTAGCCGGCTGAGCTTGGCGATGACCTCTTCAGGGGTGAGGAGCTCTTCCTCTCCGCGAGCCATATCGCGGAGCTTCACCCTCCCACAAGAGAGCTCATCCGGGCCGAGGAGTAGGACATAGGGGATCCCGTAGGCATTAGCGTATTCCAGGTTCGCGCTCACCCCCCGCCCTTGGAGGTCCATATCTGCCCTGATTCCGGCCCCACGGAGCCGCTGGAGGACCTTCCAGCTCTCCCTCAAGGTGCCGATCGGGATCACATAGACCTCGACCACGGAGCGGCGCGCCAGGCCCTTCCGCTCACGATAGAGTTCAAAGATCGGCTCCAGGCCGAAGGAGATCCCCACCGCGGGGATCTCCTCGCCGCTCCCGAGGAACTGGCCGATCAGCTCATCGTAGCGCCCTCCGGCGGCAAGAGAGGAAGGGAAACCTTTGAGGTAGACCTCGAAGACCGTCCCGGTATAGTAGGCCAGGCCGCGGGCGAGCGCGGGGGTGAAGACAACACGAGGATCATCGCCGATGTAGTCCAGGAGTTCCTCGAGTTCGCGCAGCCCTTGACTCCCTCCCTGCATACGCTCCTGGAGCATGCGCACCTTCTGAAGGCTTGTCACCGAGCTCGCAGCTTCGCCAAGAATATCGGCTAAGAGGTTCCCAATAAAGTATATGAAGCGCTCGACATTGGATGCTGGAATCCCTTTGGCAACCAATTCTTCATGAACACCTTCAAGCCCTACCTTCTCGAGCTTATCCAATGAAAGGATAACTGAGCTGGCCATTTCGGCCGGGATATCTGCGATGCTTATCAGTTCATGCAGTAATCTGCGGTGGTTCAGTTTGATCTCGACCCCTAGCCCGACTCGGGAGAAGAAATCGAGCGCCAGGTTCAGGAGCTCGGCCTCGGCCAAAAGCGACTTCGTCCCGATGATGTCGACATCGCATTGCCAGAACTGCCGGAGCCGGCCGCGCTTGATCGGCCCATCTCTGAAGACCGGGCCGATCTGATAGGCCTTGAACGGGCGCTTAAGGGTGGGATTCATCCCCACGAACCGGGCTAAAGAGGTGGTCAGCTCATATCTCAGCCCGAGTTCCCTTCCCCCCTGGTCCCGGAGGCGGAAGGTCTCCTTTAAAATCTCCTCCCCGCCGGCGTATTTGGCCGAGAGGACCTCGAAGCGCTCGACGAGTGGGGTCTCGAGCGGATTGAAGCCGTAGCGCTCGAAGGTCTCCCTCAAGAGGGAGACGAGCTCCTCCCGGAGGAGCTTCTCCTCTGGAGGGTAGTCCCTCATCCCACGGGGGAGCTGGAGCTTGGCCATGGCGGGACTAATTTAGCGGGGGCTGGGGAGGCTGTCAATCAGCTAGAAGCTCACCGCCGCCTCGACGACTGCCGCGAAGCCCTGGGACTGGAGATCGAAGGTCAGCTCACCCTTGAGCCGCAGGCTCCTAGAGGCGAAGGCGAGGTCAAACCTGAGCCAGGAGAGCGAGAGCAGCCCCGCAGCCTCGGCGGTGAAGGTGGCAAAGCCGGTGAAGACCACCTCTCCCAAGGCCCGTCTGATCCGGACCTCCTCGCGGATGAGCCGGAGGTCAGCGGCCTTCTCGATGGCAGGGTCAGCATCGAGGTCCTCGAGGAGCGGCTCGAAGGTGCTGATGCTCCGGATGTCGAGCTTATCGAGGGAGAACTCGAGGTAGATCTGGCGACGCTTCAGCTCGAAGTGGGCCTCTTCGAGGCCGTCATCATCGGCATCATATTCTAGCAGGTCATAGTAATCATAGAGCCGGAGGAGGCCGTCGAAGCGCGAGCTGAGCCGGAGGCTGAGGTAGTCTAGCTCCATCTGGAGCTCTGCGTTATAGGTGAGTCCGGCCCTGAGCGCGAGTGGGAGCCCCAAGGTCGTAGTGGAATGATCCAGCTCCAGCGTGACTCGCTCGAGCCCCGCTCTATCGAAGAGGGTGGTGCTGCGAAGGCTAACCTCCTCGAGCGTGAGGCCGCTGATCTGAAGTGAGCCGGAGTCGAAGGCCAGAGACGAGTCTGAAGAGAACCTCAGGGCGAGCCGGGCCTTGATCCCTCCCGGGGCCTCCCCATCAATGATGAAGGTATCCCGGCTAGCGAGGGGAGGGATGTTATAGAGGCTAAAGTAGTTCATGAGCCTCAGTCGCGGATCTAGAGTGACCGCGACATTGAAGAGCATCGTCCGAAAGGCCAGGTCAGCTCCATCGGTGAAGATCAAGTCCTGGCTGAGCTTGACCCCAGCTGGGAGGGGGGTGGCCTGGAGGATGACCTCGATCGTATCGTTAAAGGCGAGGTCGGGGAAGAGGCCGGATCGGGCCGTCCCGGAGAGGGTGTAGCTTCCTGCCATGGCCTCGCGGGGGACATAGCCGATATACCTGATCTCCTCACGGGTCCCTGGTCCTCCCAAGACCACCGTCCACTGGCGGGCCTCTCGGGCGATCCCGACCCCCGGGGGCATGATCGGCTCGATGGCCCAGCCTCGGGGGAGCTCCTCCAACACAGTGATCTCGGTGCCAGGTGGGAAGGCTGACAAGGCCTCAATGATGAGTATCACCTCGAAGGCCTCGCCGGGAAGGACCGGGCTGGGGAAGGCGCGGAGGACCTTGATATAATCGTTCTGGGCAAGTGTCCGCTTGATGGCGGTGGGTCGGAGCTCGCCGGTGGGAAAGGTCGCCTCCCAGCCGAGCCAGACCATCTCCAGCCCGAGGTTGGAGAAGAAGAGCGTCCCATCGAGGCCGAGGCCCTCATAGTCCAGCCCTAGGTCCAGTTGGGAATAAGGCTGGAGCTCGAAGGCCGTGGCCTCATAGCCTGTGGTCTGGGGGAAGAGCGCGGCCCCGAGCTCCCACCTCCCGGAGAGGACCTGGCCGAAGAGTGGCCCGGCCCACATCAAGAGGAAAAGGATAGTGACACTGAGACCATAACCCGTCTTGGCCGCCAACCTCGCGCCTGGGCCTGCCATCCCAGCCTCCTTGGGGAGAAGTTTTATACCGGTTTTAACCTCCGAGAGTCAAGTCCCTCAGGTCACCGCCCTCGCCTAAAAAGGGGATACCGGGGAGGGCAACCATTTTGCCGTTGCCCTCCCCAGTCCCAGTCCATCTTGTCTCCTCGCCTTATCCGATCCTGTCTAGCTCCGCTCATTATCCCCCATTTTCATGCCGGCATCTCGCCGCAGGGGCCTTCTAGATGGATCGTCTCCGTGACGGTCGTCGAAGCCCCTAATGCATCAGTGACGGTGAGTGAGACCGCCAGGTCACGAGACCAGAACCAGCCCCACCTTTCGGGATCGAATTCACAACGCAGACCTATCATGGGATCCCCGAGGGTGAATTCACACCAGCCTCCATTGCAGTCGCCTCCTGTAGGATCTTGACCGCTCACGATCGCCCCGAAGGGCAAGCCCTGCCATTCCCAGGAGATGAGCTCATCGCCGTTGGGGTCGATGAAATAGACCTCGGAGCCATACCCGTGGAGCTGTAGCGATTGATAGGCAACGACTTGAGCTTGGAGTTCAACCGGGGTATAGAAGGTCTCGAGGCTCCCATCATGGACGGCGGTGGTCTCGATCTCGTATTGTCCAAGCGGCCCCTCATATGGGGGATAGAGATAATACTTAATCTCTGTGCTGTATGGTGTCAGACAGTTGGCCGGCTCGATGGTGGCCTTCCAGTAGCCCGTCCCTTGGTCTGTGATCGTGACGCAAGCCCCTTCATACTCGGTGAGCCAATAACCCCAGCCATTTGGTATCGTCTCCGTTATCTCCACCGTATCTTCAGTGGAGTTGATCCCGACCTTAGCCTCGACCTCCCAGGCCCAAGGAGCGAAGATGCCGCCGCAGCCGGGGTAGCCTGCGACCTCGTGGTCGATGCAGAGGTAATCGCTTGGTGGCGGTTTAGGAACTATACATTGCAAATACTTCATGCAAACAGGGAAGACCAGCTCACTCCAGTTGCCCCAGTCCTGCCACTCGAATGCGGCATAGGGCGGGATATTGGCGATCGTAACAGTCTTGGAGAGGTAGGAGGACTCGAACAGATCCCCGCCTTCGTCATCATCGTCCCGGACGGAGAGCCAGACCTCGCGGTCGCCGTGGAAGAGGAACTCATTGTTCTCATCGAGGAAGAGGACCTTTGGATTTTGGGCCCTCAGGCATTCGTCCCCTTCCCAGCAGATCCAGCCGAGATCGCCGAAGTTCCATAGCCATTCGTTGACCTCATGCCCGGGCCAGCTCTCGCTGTCCACTGAGAGGTCGGAGAAGGCGACTACGCCGACATCTCGCGGGACTCTGCCCTCTTTACCTATCGGCTCCTCGAGCGCAGGCTCCTGGCAAGCAAATTCCGGGCCCGGCTCTGGGAATACATCTAAGCAAGAGGGGAGGAGATCTCCCGGCTGCTCGAACCCCCAGGAGAAGTCGGCTACAGGAGGGACATTGAGGATCTGGATCCCCTTAGTAATGAAGGCGCTGTTCCCTGTGGCATCCCAGACCGTCAGGGTCACTTCGATATAGCAATCATCCTCGAACCAGACGGTCGGGTCTTGCTCGTTAGAGGAGAATGAGCACCTGTATTCCCTGGGCGGTCCTTCCGGTCCCGGTGCAACCTGGGGGAATATCTCAGAGCCGCTCCACTCCCAGGCGACGATCGCTCCGCCGACCTCCCCAACCTCGACATCGGCCTCGGAGGTGGTGGAGTCGCTGTCATCGTCGGTCACCGTAAGGGTGACATGGTAAGTCCCGGCCTCTTGGTATTGATGGGAGGGGTTCGGCTCGCTAGCGGTCGTGCCATCCCCGAAGGCCCAATGCCAGGAGACTACTCGGCCATCGGGATCAATGGCCTCGCCAGAGAAGTGAAAGAGCCCCAGCCCGGTCCCGGCAGTGGAGTGATCCTCGAAGATGATCTCATCGAGATCGGTCGGCCCCTCAGGCACGAAGCCCGCGGGGTAGCGCCCGTGCCGCTCGCGGTCCACCGTCCAGGTGAAGTCCGCGCGAAGCTCCCCACCTCCTGGCTCGGCCTCGAAGGTGAAGCTCGCCTCCGGCGGGACATTGAGGACGGTGATCTCCTTGATCACCTCAGTCTCAGCACCGTCATCGTCTACCACGATCAGCCGGACGGTGTAAAGGCCATCATCGGGATACTGGTAGGAGAGGGTATTCCGTCGGCCCGGTGGGCCGAACTCCCACTCACTCTCCCATTCCACGACCATCCCGTCCCCCAGCTCCCAGCGGACGAGGGTAATTTCCCCATCGAGGTCCTCGAATTCCGGGATGAAGAGGGCTTCCTCAAGGTCTGTCGGCTCTAAGGGGGTCCAGGTGAAGTCGGCCTCCGGCGGGCGGTTCCCCACCTCGACCGACCCTTCAGCGGTGGCAATGCAGAATGAATCGTCCACTACAGTGAGGACCACGGTATAGTGCCCCTTGCGGGAGTAGCTGTGAGCGGGTTCCCACTCCGCGGAGGAGCTCCCATCGCCGAAGGCCCAGCTCCAGGCGATGAGGTAACCATCGGGATCAAAGGAATGATTCGCGAAGGGGATCGCCTCCCCAGTGAGTGGGGCGGGATTTGCCACCGTGAAGGCGGCCCGAGGGAGTCCCTCTGGTGGGCATGAGCGTTGATGGTCTTCGTCCCGGGCTTCCAATGCCTCCGGCAGTGGCCGCTCGTCATACTGGATGGTGTAATAATCCTTGTCCGCCGCTGCTGATATGCCCTTAGCTAGGGTCGAGGCCCCGGTAACATAGACCTGACCGGATGGGCTCACGGCCACGGCGTAGGCGATGTCATCGCCATGTCCGCCGTCATAGCGGATGTCCCAGAGCTCCTTCCCTTCGGAGCTATACTTGACCGTGCGATAATCCCAGTCGTCGCCGCCCTTGTAACCGCCGGTCACAATGATTTCATCCTCTCGGGAAGGCTCCTTTGTCGGGAGGATCGCGACCGCTTGAGGTTCGCCGAGGAAAGGCTCCCGCCAGATGAGTCGGCCGCTCGGGCTATATTTGGCGACTCCGATTGAGCCGACGACGATCACATTCCCTTCGGAGTCGAGGGCCACGCCCCTCAGCTCGCCCTGGTAGGGGATCTGCCAGAGCCGGTCCCGGGACTGGAGGCTATACGCGGCGATCCCGGCCGTGCCGACGACCACGACTCTCTCGCCGGAGCCAGCCACCCCGTGGGGCACCCCGGGGTAAGCCAGCTCGCCAGCCACCTCTCCGCTGGGGGTATAGATCCCCACGCCCGCAGGGCCGACGGCCACGACCAGATCACCCGCAGCGGCCGTTACCTTATAGAACTCGCCGGCTACGGCCCAGAGCTGCCTCCCCTCGGAATCGAGCTTGATTAGCCCGTCACTCCCGGCCACGACGATATCGGCGAGGGAATCGGTCGTCACACCATAAGCCACACCGGGATACTCGACTTGCCATAACTTCCGCCCGTCCGGGGCATACTTGATGACTCCAGAGGTCCCAACGACGACCGCCGCCCCGCGGGAGTCGATGGCCAAGCCATAGGCGATATCCTCCACGGCGTGATACCCCTCGCTCCACACCACTATTGGAATCAAGGGATAAGCCATCATCTGGGCACTAGTCGAGGGCTGGAAAGAGGCTGGGAAGAGAAGGATGAGGGAACTGACGAGGCCTAACCCGACTAACCGGATGAGTAACCCCTTCTGCGTCTGTGCCTCCATCGTAAGCCCCTCCTTCCTCAAGAGGGCTTACGCCGGAGGATGCAGTGCAATAGAGAGCATCCTTCGGCAGCCCGGCGATCCCTTTCAGTCAGGACCCGTAGCTTTGCGCCCTCACGTTCCCGTGAGTTTACCCTTTCGGGATACTGATTTAATATAGCATGACTTTTCAGCGAAGTCAAGCTCAGCCCGGGCTTATTCAGCAGAGATCCAGCGGTCGGCGAGCATGAGCCTCTTCCCCAGGAGGAGCCTGACCAGCTCGAGGTTCGTCTCGAGGTGCTCGGTCACTTGGGGGCAGCGGAACCGGCCCCCGAAGAGGCCGATGAAGGGGATGATCTGATCGGCCATGTAGCGGTCGAGTGTCGCACCGCTCTCGAGGTCCTCGAGCAGTTGCTGGGCCGCCTCCCGGCCGACTTCCTCCGCGGGCTTCCCCCGCTCCCCGAGGGCGTCCCCTCCGAGGATCGTCCGCTCGAAGGTCGCAGCTAAGACGATCCCCGAGCCGGGGGAGCGAGTGTCGGCATAAGTCGTCTCGAGCTCGATCGGGACATGGAGGCCCTGGAATAGTGCTCTTGCTGCCTCGGCCTGCCGCTCGGCCACCCTCGCCTCGCGCAGGTGATGGGAGGCGAGCGAGACGCCCTTAATGTAGAGGAGCCTCCCTCGCTCGGATAGGTCCAACGGGCCTGAGATCTTCGCCGGCTGGAAGATGGCCTCGGCCCGGGCCCCGCCCTTGGGGTAGAACCCCTCCCGCTCGACCCGGACCTGGGCGCAGTAGCCGAACCTCTTCAAGATCGCAAAGTTGACCAGCTCGAAGTAGGGTAGGGGCGGAGCCCACTTCCCGAAGGTCCCACCGCCTTCGATCTTGATCCTCACAGGCTCCCTTGCAGCGAGGCAGGCGAGCTGAAGTGTCTGGAGGACCAGTCCGACCGAGCCGGCGGTCTCGATCTCGAGCTTGAGCTCGGTCTTCTTGATCTCACCGGGCTTGAAGAGGACCTCTTGTGAGCCTAAAGCAGCCCCTTCTAACCCGGCATCGCATAGCTCAGCCGCTGCCAAGAGCCCGGCGAGGTGCTGGGCCGCCAGCCCGGGGTTGGGGCGGCTCTTCCGGATGTTGTAAATCCTGATCGGCCTCTTCAAGACCGCGGCCAGGCCGACCCCCAGCCGGAGGACCGAACCCCCGCCGAGTGAGCCATCGATCTCTAGCATCCTCGTCCGTCGGATCAGATGGTAGCATAGCAAGCTGATGAGCGGCCAGCCAATCATCGCCTCGCCCCCGGCTCGGTCGGCTTGGCTTGTCTCCGCTCTCGGCTATCTGCTATCCTGAAGTCCCCATGTATGGCATAAGGATTCGCGGGATCTATGCCACGGCCCTGACGCACCTCTTCCGGAAGCATGGCTTCAAGATCGTCCAGCCCTCGGAACCGATCTGCGAGCGGTTCAAGCTCGCCCCGAACCAGGAGCCCTACGACCTCGACCTCTACGACTTAGAGGACCTCCAGGGGGTCTTCGTCTCCGGAGCGGCGGAGGGGCTGGAGCGACTGCTCGCCATCTTGCAAGAGGAGTTGCTAGACGCGATCGTCCGGCGGTTCGAGCTCAAGCTCTTCTCCGTCTATCGCGGAGTGGTCCGCTCCTCCGGCCCGGCGGGTAGCCTGATCGACCTTGGGGGCCGCGACGGCTTCCTCCCGGAGGAGGAGCTCCATCCCGGAGAGGTGGTCACCGTCCAGGTCTTTGAGCTCCCCGGGCGGGGACGGGAGCCCCTCCTGAGGAGGATGATCGGCCTACCCGGACGATACGCCGTCCTGATCTCGACCGGCCGGATCGCCATAAGCAAGAAGATCGAGGACTACGATGAGAGGATGCGCCTCTCCTGGCTCGGGGCGGAATTGGCCCCCAAGGGCTGGGGGATCGTCTGGCATACCGCCGCGGCGGGTCGGAGCCGGGCGGTCCTAGCTGAGGACATCGCGCGGCTGGCGGGGCTGGCGGCCAAGCTCAATGACAAGATGCGCGAAGCGCCCCCGGCCCTCCTCCTCGAGGGCGAGCCGGCGGCCCAGGTCGAGTTCCCCGGCTGGGCCAAGCGCCGATTAGATCAGCTCCGGGGCGAGGTCCTCCCCACTGTTGCCGGTCACCATCAAATCAAGGCCTCCGGGAGGAAGGAGGAGATCGACCTCCTTGAGCAAATGGTCAAGAAGCTTTCCCGCTCCCGGGAGAAGGGGCTGATCTCGGCCCCCTCTCCCCTCGAGGCCCTCAAGGTCGGGGCGAGCCTAACGATCGAGCATGTCAAGCTCGATGGGAGGGTCCAGCTCCTCGGCCAGGGGAGAGTGACCCGGCTGAGCCCGGCGGAGGGGCTGATCGAGCTGGAACGGGAGATCAAGGCCCCAGGGAGATATGACGGCCTGGGGATAGCCAAGGAGCCCGGCGATCGGGCGGTGACGGAGTTCGGCGAGGGGCGGTGGTGGTATCGGACGCGTTATCTCTCCGCGGATGGTGAACTCAAGGGGGAGTATTACAACATCAACACCCCGATCGAGATCTATCCCGACAAGATCAGGTATGTCGACCTTGAGCTCGACCTCGTCCGCCTCCCCGGGGGCGAGCCGAGGCTGATCGATGAGGCCGAGCTAGATAAGGCCCTCGCCCGGGGCTGGGTGAGCGAACGGCTGGCCGCCCGGGCCCGAGAGGTGGCCCAGGCCCTGCCCTAGCCGCGGGGCGGGAGCCCCAGGCTTGACTTTGATCAGGGCGTTTAAACATAGTAAGATCTCTTGGAGACAAGAAAGGAGACGATAATGACCCGAAAGAGTGGGAGGTTCTTTCTCAACCCGATCCTCATCGTCATAGTCGCGGCCGTCCTGCTCGCCGCGGCCTTGATCGCCGCCAGTCAGCTCTCCGCCCGCCAGAGGCAACAGATCCCGATTGGCCCTCAGGGCCCCCAGCCGGGACAGGAGCAGCCGAGCACCCAGCCGCCGGTCCCACCTCAACAGCCAGTGGCCCCTGCAATGGCAGTCACGGCCCAGCCGACCAAGGGCTCGCCCGATGCGCCGGTGACGATCATCGAGTTCGCCGAGTTCTATTGCCCCTATTGTGCCCGCTACCTTTGGGAGACCTACCCGAAGATCGAGAGCGACTACATCGCCAAAGGGCTGGTCAGATACCAGTTTCACAATCTCATCGTCCACGGCCCGGTCGCGCTCCTCGCGGCTGTAGCTGGGGAGTGCGCCCATGAGCAAGGGAAGTTCTGGCCCCTCCACGACCGGCTCTTCGAGTCCACCTTCCCGGGGCGGAACCTCTCTCAACCGCAGGAGCTCAAGGTCGCCGATCTGGAGAGGCTCGCCGGGGCGGTTGGGCTCAACTTGGAGAGCTTCAACAGTTGCCTCGAGAGCTATGATACGAAGTTCAACAGCTGCTTCTCTGACTATAACAACTGCACCGCAGGGGGGACGGACCGGGAGAGCTGTGCCGCGGCGTTCAATGTCTGTCTGGCCGCGGACCCGATGTTCCAGAAGGTATTGGAGGATCAGGAGGAGCTCAGCCGCCTCATCGCGCAACTCCCGCCGGAGGAGGAGGCCCAGGCCCAGCGGCTGGGGACGCCCACATTCTTCATCAACGGCCACATCCTCATCGGGGCCCAGCCCTACGAGAACTTCAAGAAGATGATCGATCGGGAGCTGGAGAAGACGCGGAGATAACGACGAGATGGCGGGAGTGCCGAAGACGAGAGGGGCGATCATCGCTTTGGCCCTCCTCGGGATGGGGGTCTCGGCTTACCTGGCTTATGAGCACTTCTGCGGCCCGATCGCCTGTATCGGCCAGGGGTGCGCACTCGTCGATCAGTCGGTCTATTGCACGATCTATGGCCTCCCCATCTCTGTCCTGGGGATCGTCACCTATGCCGCCATCCTCGGGCTGGCCCTGGCGAGCCTCCGCCTGAAGGAGCCGCTCGCGGCCTGGCTCTATTTAGGGGTCTTCGGGCTGAGTCTGAGCGGGACGATCTTCTCCGCTTACCTCACTTATCTGGAGTTCGCGGTGATCCGGGCCTTCTGCACCTGGTGCGTCATCTCTGCAGTCACGATCACCACGATCTTCGGCCTCGCTGCTGCGGAGGTGAAGCGCACTACCTCGGCCCTCGCGCATCGCGCTTGACTCCCTGTGGAAGAGGGGGCTAGGATCGATCAGTCAGCTAGCTGGCAGGGCACTCGAGAGCCGGGAGGAGAGGAGGGTGAGAGAAGATGAGGGCTTTTCTTGTGGGGGTTCTCCTATTAGTCATCGGGGTGATTGGCCTTCTGGCTCCGGCTTTTGCGGACCAGGAACAGAGGGTCTTTATCCAGGCGATCCAGCCGCTCGGCGCGGATGAGGTCGTGACGATCGTCAATCGCGGCTCCCAGCCGGTCGACCTGGGAGGCTGGCGGCTGGAGAGCAGCAACTCCTTGGGACAGGAGGTAAAGGAGACCTTCTGGTTCCCGTGCCAATGCCCCCTCCCGCCGGGCGGGACCCTAAGGGTCCATTCCGGCCCGGCGGCCCGGGGCTGGGCCAGCTCTACCTGCACGGAAGGTGAGCTGGCCTGGCTTGAGGTCGAGGTCTGGAACGATAAGGCTGATGTGGCCTGGCTCAGGGACTCCTCGGGTGAGCTGGTCGATCTCTATACCTATACCACTGGCGAGGCCCCATCACGACCACGAGCGTGGCCGCCCTTCAAGCCGGGGGAAAAGGCCGGGCTAGCCGAGCTGGCGGGCTATTCCTCCAAGGGCGCCCCTGCCTGCTGCCCGCCCGTCTGCGGCCCTCCCTGCCTCGCAGCGGGCTGCTGCGTTGTGAGGGTCATCCTCGAGTCAATCGAGCTGGTCTTCAATCGCGGCGTGGGCGAGAACTGGCGGCTCTTCGCCTCTGCCGGGCCGGTCGAGCCGGAGGTCTCACCCCAGGCCCTCCCGCTCGTCCTCTACGAGGACCTTTTTCGAGGCGAGGCCTTCATTCAGCTCATGGCCGGGGCAGTCGAACAAGACCTTCAGCCTGATCGCGGCTGGGTCCGACAGGAGCTACGGCTCTGCTGCCCTCTCGCCCCGCTGGAGCGGATGGTCGCACTCGAGGTCTATGTCCGGGAGAACGAGGCCTGCTGCCACTCCGGCTGCACCGCCCTCTGGCGGTTCACCTTCAAGATCATCGTCGAGCCATTCACTTGGACGAGAGCGCTCAAGCCCCCTCCGCCGCCGCGGGCCGACTTCACCATCGCCCCGCTCGGGGAGCGTAGCCTCGGAGATATCGTAATCCTCGACGGCTCACCCTCAGTAGGGGAGGGGTTGAGCTATGCCTGGGATTTCGATGGAGATGGCCGCGTCGATGCGATGGCCGTCCGGGTCGAGCACCACCTCGCCCATGAGGGGATGAACTTGGTCACGCTCACCGTTACTGACCGGCTGGGGCGGAGCGACTCGCTCACCAAGGGGATCATGGTTAAGGCTCCCGCAAGGGAGGTCGAGAAGCAAGGGCTCGAGCTCGGCCTCTTCTGGCTCACCCTCCCGGCC
>JBBIJD010000035.1:0-18136 GCA_037446135.1 Candidatus Fraserbacteria bacterium | reverse complement strand
TTCGTCAATGCCCATCATCATCTCTATCAGACCCTCACGAGGGCCTATCCCCCGGCGATGGATGCCCCTCTCTTCCATTGGTTAAGGGCGCTCTATCCTCTCTGGGCCAGGCTCGATGAGGAGGCAGTTTATCTCGCCGCGCTCATCGGGCTGGCGGAGCTGATGCTCTCCGGATGCACCACGACCACCGACCACCATTACATCTTCACTCCCGGCCTGAAGTGGGCCATCGACCTCGAGATCGAGGCGGCCAGGGAGATCGGGATCCGGTTCCAGCCCTGTCGCGGCTCGATGAGCCTCGGCGAGGCGGAGGGCGGCCTCCCTCCGGAGAGCATCGTCCAGCGCGAGGATGAGGTCCTGGAAGATTCGGAGAGATTGATCAAGAGCTATCATGATCCCTCGCCTGGGGCGATGGTCCGGATCGCGCTCGCACCCTGCTCGCCCTTCTCGGTCACCCCAGAGCTGATGCGCGAGACCGCGGAATTGGCGAGGAAGCACGGCGTCCGGCTCAACACCCATCTGGCGGAGACCAAGGATGAGGAGGCCTTCTGCCTCGAGCGATTCGGCCTCCGGCCGGTCGAGTATTTGGAGGAGCTCGGCTGGCTGGCCCCCGATGTCTGGATCACCCATGCCGTCCATCTCCGGACGAGGGAGATCGCCCGGCTGGCCGAGGCCGGCCTTGCGGTCGCCCACTGCCCCAGCTCGAATATGCGGCTCGGCTCGGGGATCGCGCCGGTCGTCGCACTCCGCCGGGCCGGGGTCCCCGTCGGGCTGGGGGTCGATGGGAGCGCCTCCAATGACTCCTCGAATATGCTGCTGGAGATTAAACAAGCCCTTCTCCTCCAGCGGGTGGCCCATGGCCCGAGCGCGCTCAAAGTCCAGGAGACATTAGAGATGGCCACCCTCGGCGGGGCCCGCTGCCTCGGGCGGGAAGATATAGGCCGGCTCGAGGTCGGTAAGGCGGCGGACATCGCCATCTTCGATCTAGAGGAATTGAGCTATTCCGGTGCGGGGGACCCTTTGGGGGCCCTGGTCCTCTGCGCCCCGACGCCCGTCGAGACCTTGATCGTCAACGGGCGGATCATCGTCAAGGACCACCAGCTTCTGACGATCGACCTGGAGAAGATCAAGCGAAGGCACCAGGAGAAGGCTCGGGAGATTATGAGGCTCGAAGCCCGATAAGATGAGATACGATCTTGTGATCCGAGGCGGGGAGGTCGTGAACCCCACCGGGGTCCAGAGGTGCGCCATCGGGATCAAAGGTGGGAAGATCGCCGCTCTCTCGCTCGAGCCATTAGAAGGAGAGGAGGTGCTCGATGCCTCGGGGAAGCTCGTCCTACCCGGGGTCATCGACTCCCATGTCCACCTGGAGATGCCGGTCAATGATGGGCTTCGCTCGGCCGATGACTTCTTCACCGGGACGGTCGCGGCTGCCTTCGGAGGTGTGACCACGCTCCTCGACTTCGCGATGCAGGCCCCGGGGCAGTCTGAGCTGGAGTCCATCTCCGCGAGGCGAGCTGCTGCTGACCCGAAGGTGGTCATCGACTACTCCCTCCATGCCAATTTCACCGACCAATCGCCTGCCTCGCTCGCAGAGATCCCTAAGATCATCGCCTCCGGGATCACTAGCTTCAAGCTCCTCACCGCCTACCGGCGGCGGGGACTGATGGTGGACACCGGCTTTCTCTACGCTGTCCTGGAGAGAGTGAGCGCCCATGGGGGGCTGGTCATGCTCCACGCCGAGGACGGCTATATCAACGAATACTTGATGGAAAGGCTTCTCTCCGAGGGGAAGACCGGCTGGATCCACCACTATGAGAGCCGGCCCAACTCCGTCGAGGCCGCGGCGATCGCGAGCGCTATCGAGATCGCCAAGGGGCTAGGTGCCCCGCTCTATATCGTCCACCTCTCGACGAAGGAAGGGCTGGAGCTCATCGAGCAGGCCAGACGGGCGGGCTATCCCATCTACGCCGAGACCTGTCCCCATTACCTCGAATTCACGAAAGAGGAGTATCTCGGCGAGACCGGGCCGGAATACATCATGTCCCCGCCGCTCCGGGGAGAAGCCGACCGAGAGGCCCTCTGGGCGGGGCTGGCCAAAGGCGCGATCGATGTCGTGGCGAGCGAGCACTGCCCCTTTACTAGGGCGCAGAAGCGCTCGGCCCGGACCTTCGCCGAGGTCCCAAGCGGGGTGATGGGGATCGAGACGATGCTCCCCTATCTATTCTCCGAGGGGGTGAGCAAGGGGCGGCTCGGCCTCACTAAGCTCATCGAGCTCCTCTCTGCCAGTCCGGCGAGGCTCTTCGGCTTGAAGGGGAAGGGTGCGATCGCTTTAGGGAAGGATGCTGATTTGGTGATCTTAGACCCGGACTTAGAGCGGCCCGTCCGCGCGGCAGAGTTGCATATGAACACAGATTACAACATCTACGAGGGGAAGCTGCTACGGGGCTGGCCGATCATCACCATCTCCCGCGGAGAGATCATCATGAAGGATGGGGTATTCCTGGGCTCGATGGGTCGGGGAAGGTTCATCTCCCGCCCGAGGGCCTCGTAGGCGCGCCTCACGCCGGGGGAGTTGACAATCGGGCAGGTTGAGGAGTAAAAAGGAGCTAGGCTGGAAAGGAGGTGGTAAGCCAGGAGGAACCCTAAAAATCGCGGCTAACCCAATTCATTAAGGAGGGAGAAATGAAAGGGATCTGGATTAGAGTTTTGTTGGTGCTCCTCTTAGTCGGCGGCCTCGGCCTCATGTCCATGCTGACCGGCTCGGTCTCTGCGGCCGAGAGGACCTTGAAGGCCGGGTTCATCTATGTCGGCCCGATCGGGGACTATGGCTGGACCCATGCCCATAACCTTGGGAGACTGATCGCAGAGGAGACCTTCCCCTGGCTCGAGACCGTCTATGTCGAATCCGTCCCCGAGGCCGAGGTCGGGACCTACATCGACCGGCTGATCCAGCAGGAGAAGGTAGATGTGGTCTTCACCACCAGCTTCGGGTTCATGGACGGGACGCTCGCCGCGGCTCAACGCTATCCGGACAAGATCTTCGCCCACTGCTCGGGATTCAAGCGGGCCCCCAATATGGCCACTTATATGGCCGACTTTTATCAGATCTACTACCTCAACGGCCTGATGGCCGGAGCCCTCACCAAGAGCGGGAAGGTCGGGTATGTCGGGGCCTTCCCCATCCCTGAGGTGAAGCGCCACATCAACGCCTTCACTATCGGCGTGCGGGAAGTGAACCCCAAGGCCGAGGTCCATGTCCGCTGGATCTTCGAGTGGTATAACCCCGCGGCGGCCAAGGAGGCAGCCGAGGCTCTGATCAAGGACGGTGCCGATGTCTTCGCCTTCACCGAGGACTCCCCCACCGTCGTTCAAGTCGCGGCTCAGAACGGCCTCCCCAGCTTCGGCCACTACTCCCCGATGTATGATTTCGCCCCGGACTATGTGGTCTCCGGGCAGATCGTCCACTGGGAAGCGATCTATCTCGACTTCCTCCGCAAGGTCTATGAGGGGGTCTATACCACGACCAACCTGGCGGATATCGACTACTGGTGGCTCCTCTCCCAGGGAGCAGTGGAGATCGGGGCCAAGCCCGGGATGGTCATCAACCCCAAGTTCGAGGCGGCCCTCAAGGAGGCCAAGGTCGGGGAGATCTCCGTCTACGACCTGGTATTGAAGCGGCTCCGGCAGATGGGGACCCCGGGGGTGACCTTCGACCCCTTCACCGGCCCGATCTATGATCGGAAGGGGAACCTCCGCGTTCCGCCGGGCTACTTGCTCACTGTCGATTCCTTGATCACGATGGAGTGGGCAGTCGAGGGCGTGGTCGGCCCTTGGCCGGGTGAGCCTTAACCTTAAGGGAAAGACAAGCAGGGGCGGCTGCCCCCAATGGAATGGGGCAGCCGCCCCTCCCCAGTTTGGCCGAGATGCCCCCGCGGAGGCCGCTTTATGAGATGGCAAGGGAGCTCGTGGCCGTAGCCATGGGGCGATGGCCTGCCGACCTGGTCATCCGCGATGGGCGTTGGGTGAACCTCTCCTCCGGGGAGATCATCGAGCACACCGACATCGCGGTCCTGGGGAGCCGGATCGCCTATTGCGGCCCCGATACTTCGAGGATGATCGGCCCGAAGACAAAGGTGATCGAAGCCAAAGGGCGCTACCTCCTCCCTGGCCTGCTCGATGCCCATGTTCACATCGAGAGCTCGATGCTCACCCTCACGGAGTTCGCCAAGGCCGTCCTCCCGCATGGGACGACCGGGGCGTTCATCGATCCCCACGAGATCGCCAATGTCCTCGGCCTGGCCGGAGTGAAGCTAATGCTGGAAGAGGCGGCCAGGACCCCGCTGCAGATCTATCTCCAGGTCCCCTCCTGTGTCCCGGCCGCACCGGGCTTAGAGACCTCCGGGGCGAAGCTCGGCCCGGAGGAGGTGGCCGAAGCGCTGACTTGGCCGGGGGTGATCGGCCTCGGCGAGGTGATGAACTACCCCGGCGTCGCCTCTGGGGATGAGAAGGTCCACGCCGAGATTGCGGCGGCACTCCGGCTGGGGAAGGCCGTTGGAGGCCACTATGCCTCGCCTGATTTAGGCCCGATCTTCCATGCCTACGCCGCCAGCGGGGTGGAGGACTGCCATGAGGGGACTCGGCCTGAGGACGCGCTCGCCCGCATCCGCCAGGGGATGTTCGCCATCCTCAGGCAGGGCTCGGCCTGGCAGGACCTCATCCCCCAGCTCCGGGCTGTCACAGAGATGGGCCTCGAGCCGCGTCGCCTCCTCCTCTGCACGGATGATCGCCATGCCGGGACGATCCTCTCTCAAGGCCATATGGATGAGGTCATCCGACTAGCCATCTCTCGAGGGGTCTCGCCGCTTGTGGCCCTGCGGATGGCGACCTTAAATACGGCGGAGCGGTTCGGCGTGGCGAGGGATGTGGGCCTGCTCGCCCCGGGCCGCTATGCCGATATCCTCGTAGTCCGAGACCTTTCCAGGCTTGAGATCGAGTTCGTGCTCGCCGCCGGGGAGGTCGTGGCCGAGAGAGGCCGCCTGGTCAAGGAGATCCCCTCTTTCCCCTACCCCGGGGAGGTGAGGGCCACGGTCCGGCTCAAGCGCCCTCTCGTCCCAACGGACTTCCTGGTCCGGGCCCCGGGCCGGAGAGGCACTATCAAAGCCAGGACGATCGAGGTCCTCGAGAACCAGGCCCAGAACCGAGCGATCGCCCTCGACCTCCCCGTGAAGGATGGCTCGGTCCATCCCGATCCTAGTCGAGATCTCGCGCTTCTTGCGGTTGTGGAGCGCCATCATAGGAGCGGGCGGATCGGCCTGGGCTTCGTCAAGGGTTTCGGATTGAAGGAGAACTGCGCCCTAGCGAGCACGGTAGCCCATGACAGCCATAATCTTCTCATCTTGGGGACCTCTCCGGAGGCGATGGCTCAAGCGGGGAATCGACTCGCCGAGCTGGGGGGCGGGATCTGCCTAGTCCGGGATAGGAGGGTCTTGGCCGAGGTTCCCCTCCCGATCGCCGGACTGATGGCGGATCGGCCGGCCGAGATCGTGGCGGCGGAGATCGAGGGGCTAGAGCGAGGGCTGCGGAGCTGCGGCTGTGAGCTGAGGAGTGCCTTCATGACCTTCTCGCTCCTCGCGCTCGGGGTGATCCCTGAGCTAAGGCTGAGCGACCTTGGGCTGATCGATGTGGCCTCATTTTCACTCGTCCCGTTATTCCTGGAGGCGTAGATGGCCGAGCGGCTGGAGATGCGAGGGATCGTCAAGCGCTTCCCCGGGGTAGTGGCCAACGATGGCGTGGATTTCAGCGCGAAGGCCGGGGAGATCCATGCCCTCCTCGGGGAGAACGGCGCGGGGAAGACGACCCTGATGCGGATCCTCTACGGGATTTATCAGCCGGATGAGGGCGAGATCTACCTCGATGGGCGGGCGATCCGGGTCCGCTCGCCAGCCGAGGCCCTCTCCCTGGGGATCGGGATGGTCCACCAGCACTTCCGGCTTGTCCCGACCCTAAGCGTCGAGGAGAATGTGGTCCTCGGGCTGAGAGGGGGGCTTTCCCCCTTCCCCAACCTGCGTCGGGTCCGGGAGAAGCTCCGGGAGATCGCCCGCGATTACGGGCTGGAGGTCAACCCCCAGGCGAAGCTCTTCGAGCTCTCCGTTGGGGAGCAGCAGCGGGTCGAGATCCTGAAGGCCCTCTATCGCCAGGTCCGGATTCTGATCATGGACGAGCCGACCAGCGTCCTCACCCCACAGGAGGTCGAGCGGCTCTTCTCAACCCTCCGCTCGCTCGTCGAGGCCGGCCTGACGGTGATCTTCATCACCCACAAGCTCGATGAGGTGCTGGAGGTGAGCGATCGAGTCACCGTGCTGCGGAAGGGGAAGGTAGTGGCCACCCTCCCGACTGGAGAGGCGGATAAAGCCATGCTAGCCCGACTGATGGTCGGGAGGGAGGTCGTCTTCCGGTTGGACAAAGGGCCAACAAAGCGGGGGGAGAAGCTCCTGGAGGTCCGTGACCTTCGGGCACTGAACGATCGTGGGCTCCCGGCGATCCGTGGCCTCTCCTTCGACCTCTTCGGGGGGGAGATCCTTGGTGTGGCCGGGGTGGCGGGGAACGGCCAGAAGGAGCTGGTTGAGGTCCTCACCGGCTTGAGAAGGGCGACCGCGGGCCGGGTCCTCTTCTTCGGGAAGGACCTGACCAACCGCTCACCGAGTGAGATCGCCGCCGCCGGGGTGGCCCACATCCCGGAGGAGCGGCTCCGGCGGGGGCTCGTCCCGGAGATGAGCGTGGCGGAGAACCTGGTCCTCAAGGGCTATCGTCTCCCGCCCTTCTCGAGGGGCCTCTTCCTCAATCAGCGGGCGATAATTAGCCATGCCAAGGAGGCGATCTCGGCCTATCAGATCATGACCCCAAGCCCGAACAGCCCAGCCAAGCTCCTCTCTGGGGGGAACATCCAGCGGCTGATTCTCGCACGGGAGCTCTCCGGCTCGCCGAGGCTGATCATCGCGGCCCATCCGACCTATGGGCTCGATGTCGGGGCCACGGAGCAGATCCGGGGGCTCCTCCTGAAGCAGCGGGAGCTCGGGGCCGGGGTCCTCCTCATCTCCGAGGACTTAGAGGAGATCATGGGCCTCTCCGACCGGATCTTGGTCCTCTTCGCCGGCCAGGCTATGGGGCTCATGGAGGCAGAGGAGGCCGCGCGAGAGGAGCTCGGCCTCTTGATGGCCGGGGCGGGCTCGCGGACGCGGAAGGAGTCGAGCGAAGGATGAGAAGGCTCTTGATGATCGAGAAGCGGCCGACCCCTTCAGGAGGGCTCGTCTTCCTCACCTCCGCTTTGGCGATCCTGGCCGCGCTCGTGGTGGCCGGGCTCTTCTTCTGGGCCTATGGGGCTTCACCGCTCCATGCTTACCGGCTGATCCTCCAGGGGGCCTTAGGGAGCAAGCTCGGCCTGGCGGAGACGGTCAGGAGGGCCATCCCGCTCCTACTCTGTGGCGTCGGCCTGGCCTTAGCCTTCCGGGCCCTCTTCTGGAATATCGGCGCGGAGGGCCAACTCCTCCTCGGAGCAGTAGCCGCGACCTGGGTGGCTCTCTTCTCCAAGCTCCCAGAGCCGCTGCTGATCCCGATGATGCTGGTCTTGGGCTTCCTAGCCGGTGCGATCTGGGCCCTCATCCCCGCGCTATTGAAGGCTAGATTGGGGATCAACGATGTGATCACCACCCTGATGATGAACTATATCGCCATGTATCTCGTCCTCTACCTCATCCATGGGCCGTGGAAGGGGCCGCAGATGCGCGGCTTCGCCTATACGGACTTCTTCCCCAAGGCCGCCTGGCTCCCCTTGATCCCCGGAACAAGGATCCATTGGCTCACCCTCATCCTGGGGCTCTTGGCCGCCCTCGGGGTCTATCTCCTCATCGCCAGGACTAAGCAGGGGTTCGAGATCCGGGTCATCGGCGAGAATCCCGAGGCCGCCCGCTTCGCCGGGATGAGCTATACCAGGACGGTCCTGATCGTCATGGCTCTCTCCGGTGGCCTGGCCGGCCTGGCCGGGGTCGGGGAGGTCGGGGGTGTCCACCATCTCCTGAGGCAGCCGGAGCAGATCTCCCTCGGATATGGCTATACCGCGATCATCGTCGCCTGGCTGGCGCGGCGGAATCCCCTAGCGGTGATCCTGACCGCCCTCTTGCTCGGGGTCATCATGGCCGGAGGGGATGTGATCAAGGCTTCCTTAGGGCTCCCCTTCCAGTTGGTCAACATGTTCAACGGGCTGATCCTGGCCTTCTTGATCAGCGGTGAGATCCTGATGCGCTATAGATTCTCCTTCAAATCCAGGAGGCGCGAATGGGCTGGGAGACTTGGCTAATCGGGACGATCAGTCGAGCCTTGGCTTATGGGACCCCCCTCCTTCTGGGGACCCTCGGGGAGATCTATGCTGAGCGGTCCGGGGTCCTGAACCTCGGGGTCGAGGGGATGATGATCATGGGGGCATTTACCGCCTTCGCCACGGCCTATACAACCGGCGACCCCTGGCTGGGGCTCCTCGTCGCCGCGGCCGTCGGCGGGGGCTTCTCCTTGATCCACGCCTTCGTGAGCATCACACTGCGGGCCAACCAGATCGTCTCCGGCCTGGCGCTCACGATGCTCGGACTGGGCCTGGCAGGGGTCCTCGGCCGTGGCTGGGAAGGGAAGCCACTCGAGGCCGCCCTCCCCACGATCACGGTCCCCTATCTCTCCGGGATCCCCGGCCTAGGGCCGAGCCTCTTTGTAGAGCAGAACGGACTGGTCTATTTGGCGGCCGGCCTGGCCGTGGTGCTCTGGTTCGTCCTGTATAAGACGAGGATCGGGATCAGCATCCGGGCCGTGGGGGAGGACCCGGCCACCGCGGACGCGATGGGGGTCAATGTCTTCAGGACTCGGTATCTGTGCGTCCTTTTGGGAGGGCTCCTCGCCGGCCTCGGGGGAGGCTATCTCTCGGTGGCCTACCGTCCGGCCTGGACGGAGGGGATGACCGCGGGGATGGGCTGGATCGTGATTGCCCTCACGATCTTCGCCTTCTGGAATCCGCTCCTCGGGCTGGTCGGGGCCTACTTCTTCGGGGCGCTCTACCATCTCTCTTACCGCTTACAGCCCTGGACCTCACCGGAGCTGTTGAAGGCCATGCCCTATGTCTTCGCGATCCTGGTCTTGGTGCTGGTCGCCCGGGGGACCCTCAAGAGGAGGATGAGCGCCCCGGCCGCGCTGTGCGAGCCCTATGTCCGTGGGGAGGAATAGTCTAGAAATTCATAACAGCCTCCGGGTATCATTGGTAAACACCGGAACAACGAGGGAAAGGAGAGAGGCCAATGGAGCTCCATCTGAAGGTTAACGGTGAGGAGAAGGTCTTCGAGGTCGGGCCCAAGGACCGCTTGAGCGAGGTCCTCCGCCGGGAGGGCTACTTCGGGGTGAAGCTCGGCTGCCGGACCGGCGACTGCGGGAGCTGTATCGTCCTCATTGATGGGAAGCCCCTCAAGTCCTGCATGGTCCCCGCAGCCAAGGCCGAAGGGAAGGAGGTCACCACCATCGAGGGCCTAGCTCAGGATGGGAAGCTCCACCCCTTGCAGGAGCAGTTCCTGGCCCATGGCGCGGTCCAATGCGGCTTCTGCACCCCTGCGATGATCCTGACGGCCAAGGCCTTCTTGGATAATTGGAAGGGCGCGAAGCTCCCGGATGAGGCGGCCGTGAGGAAGGCACTGCGAGGGGTCCTCTGCCGCTGCACCGGCTATGAGAAGCCGGTCCGGGCCGTCTTAGCCGCGGCCAAGATCATGCGCGGGGAGCCCTATGAGGACCCTTCGGTCGAGGTCGAGGCTAAGGCGAAGTTCAAGGTCGTCGGGAGGAGCATCCCCAGGGTCGATGGCCTCCCGCTCGTCACTGGGAAGCCGATGTTCACCGACGACTTTTCCTTGCCGGGGATGCTCTATGCCAAGATCCTCTGGAGCCCCCATCCCCATGCCCGGATAAAGAGGATCGATAAGAGCAAGGCCGAGGCCCTCCCCGGGGTCCATGCGGTCCTGATCTATGAGGATGTCCCCAGGGTGGCCTACACCCGGGCCGGGCAGGACTATCCCGAGCCCTCGCCCTATGACTACTTCATCTTGGATAAGAAGGTCCGCTATGTCGGGGACCGGGTCGCGGCCGTGGCCGCGGAATCGCTGGAGCTAGCAGAGAAGGCCCTCAAGCTGATCGAGGTCGAGTATGAGCCCCTCCCCGCGGTCTTCTCCCCGGAAGAGGCCCTCGCCCCGGGCGCGCCGGTGATCCACGATGAGCCCGAGGCAAAGGGGATCTACGACCCGAAGAGGAACATCTGCGCCCATGTCGATGTAATGGTCGGGGATGTGGAGAAGGGCTTCAAGGAGGCCGACCTCGTCCTGGAGAACGAATATCGGACCCACAGGGTCCAGCATGCCCAGCTCGAGCCCCATGTCACGATCACCTATCTCGACGAGCAGGACCGGCTGGTGGTCCGGACGAGCACCCAGGTCCCCTTCCACACTAGGCGACAGTTGGCTCAGGTCCTCGGCCTCCCGGTCAGGGAGATCCGAGTTATTAAGCCCAGGATCGGCGGGGGCTTCGGCGGAAAACAAGAGATGGTCCTGGAAGATATCTGCGCGGCCCTCACCCTCGCCACCCGCCGTCCAGTCCGGCTCGAGCTGACTCGGGAGGAGGACTTCCGGAGCGCCAGGACCCGTCATCCGATGATCATCCGGATGAAGAGCGGGGTCAAGCGGGATGGGAGGCTTGTGGCGAACGAGATGGAGGCACTCGTCGATGCCGGGGCCTACGGCTCTCACAGCCCGACCGTCCCCAGCAATACCGGGAACAAGAACCTCCCACGCTACCGTTCCCCCAATATCAGGTATGCCTTCACTTCGGTCTACACGAACCTCCCGATCAGCGGGGCCATGCGCGGATATGGCACCCCGCAGGGGGCCTTCGCCCTGGAGTCCCAGATCGATGAGCTGGCAAATGCCCTAGGGATGGACCCCCTCGAATTCCGGCTGAAGAACATCATCCGCGAGGGGGACATCGACCGGCTCTCGCCGCTGGTCTACGAGATCAAATCGGAGGCCGCGAACGACTGGGTCATCCAGGGGAATGGCCTGGAGCGGTGCATCCTCAAGGGCGCGGAGCTGATCCACTGGAAGGAGCGGCGGCGAGAGTTCGAGGAATGGAATAGGGGGAGCCCGAGGATCAAGAAGGGGCTGGGGATGGCCTCCCTCTCCCAGGGGAGTGGTGTGGCCGGGATCGATAAGGCCTCGGCCACAATCAAGCTCAATGAGGACGGCTCGTTCAACCTGCTAATCGGGGCCGCGGACATCGGGACTGGGGCGGATACCGTCCTGGCCCAGATCGCCGCGGAGGCCCTGGGAGTCGGTGTCGAGGACATCATTGTCTATGCTGGGGACACTGACTTCTGCCCATTCGACTCTGGGGCCTATGCCTCGAGCACCACCTATGTCTCCGGCGGGGCGGTGAAGAAGGCCGCGGAGATGGTAAAGGAGCAGCTCCTGGAGGTGGCGGGGCGGATGCTTAATGAAGCCCCCGAAAGCCTCCGCTGCGAGGCCAAAAAGATCATCTCCCGCTCGGGGAAGGAAATCCCCCTGGCCGAGGTGGCGATCCAGGCGTTCTATAAGGAGAAATTCCAGATCGAAGCCACGGCCTCTCACTGCTCCCCCGCCAGTCCGCCCCCGTTCGCCGCCCAGTTCGCCGAGATCGAGGTCGATACCGAGACGGGGAAGATCGAGGTGAAGCGGTTCCTCTCGGTCGTCGATTGCGGGACGGCCGTCAATCCCAAGCTGGCTGAAGGTCAGATCGAAGGGGCAGTGGCGATGGGGCTCGGCTTCGCCTTGACTGAGGGGATGGAGTTCGACGAGCAAGGAAGGCTGCTCAACCCCAGCTTCCGCGATTACCATATGCTGAGAGCCGATGAGATGCTCGAACTGGAGACGGTCCTGCTCGAGAGCTACGAGCCCCGCGGGCCCTTCGGGGCCAAGGGGATCGGGGAGGTGGCGATCAACGGCCCGGCACCGGCGATCGCGAACGCTCTCTTCCACGCCACGGGAGCGAGGATCAGGTCCCTCCCCATCACCCCGGAGAAGGTCCTCCAGGCCCTGGGGAAGATTGAGCCCGTTCAGGGCTAAGCTAGGGCATGGCCTTCGGGCTCAAGCTCCGAGTCTGGTGCGAGGAGGCCCTCGCAGCCCCGCTCCTCCTCCGCGGGCTCGGGCAGGCTGGGGCCGGGAGCCTTTATCGGACAGCCCTCTTTAGCCCCGGCGGCCCTCTCACCAGCCGTGACGGGGCTCATCTGGAGCTGGGCCTTCCCAGCCGGAGAGCGGCCTGATCGACTGCCCCCTCCGCCACCTGGGGCTCTGGGGGCCGAGCTGGCTCGCCGATCCGCGATGGGCCCTCCCGGCACTGATCATCGCGACCGTCTGGCAGCATGCCGGCTACTACATGGTCATCTTCCTCGCCGGGCTGGAGCGGATCCCCGAAAGCTACTACGAAGCTGCCAAGCTCGAGGGGGCCGGCCCATTCCGCAGGCTGTGGAGCATCACCCTCCCCTTGCTGCGGAAGACGACCGCACTGGTGCTCGTGATCGCCACGATCAATTCGTTCCAGGCCTTCGGGCTGGTCTATCTCCTGACTGGCGGGGGGCCGATGGACTCGACGAACCTGATAGTGAACTACCTCTACCGGGAGGCCTTCGAGTTCTTCCGCTTGGGGTATGCCTCGGCCATAGCCTGGCTCTTGGCCCTGATCCTCTTCGCCCTCGCCTTGCTGCAGATCAGATACATCGGCCGGGAGAGCCACCTCCGAGAGGAATGACGATGAGAAGGCTCGGACGCCACCTCCTCTTGACCGGGATCGTGGCCTTGACAAGCCTGCCCTTCCTCTGGATGGTCCTGGCCTCGCTCAAGGATGGGGCCGAGATCTTCCGTGAGCCGGCGGGCTGGCTCTCGACCGGCTGGCGGCTGACGAACTACCAGCGGGTCTGGCGCGAGCTCCCCCTAGCACGGCTCTATCTCAACAGCCTGGTGGTGGCCACGGTAACAGTGGGTCAACTCCTGAGCGGCTCGCTCGCCGGCTACGCCTTCTCTCGGCTGCACTTCCCCGGGAGGGATATGATCTTCTACATCATCTACCTGGGCTCGTTGATGGTCCCCCATCAGGTCACGCTCATCCCCTCGTTTCTCATCTTGAGATGGCTAGGGCTTCTCGATACCTACGGAGCCCTGATCTTCCCCTTCCTCGCCGGCCCCTTCGCGGCATTCGTGATGCGGCAGGCCTTCCTGGAGGTCCCCCAGATCCTAGAAGAAGCCGCGAGGATCGACGGCTGCTCGCGATTCCAGGCCCTGTGGAAGGTCCTCCTTCCAGTGGTCCGCCTCAGCCTCGTCGCCCTGGGAATCCTCATCTTCCTCTGGCAGTGGAATAGCCTCCTCTGGCCCCCTGGTGGTCACTCAGAGCCCGGCTATGCGGACGCTCCCAGTCGGGCTGGCCTCGCTCAAGTCGGAGCTGGGGACCGATTGGCCGCTCCTCCTGGCGGCCAACACCTTGGCGGCCCTGCCGGCCTTAATCCTCTTCTTCTTCGGCCAGAGGGCCCTCATTAGGGGCCTCACCCCGCCGGAGGCCGGATGAGCAAACATAGGCCTTCAGCTCGGCGAGCCTGCCCTCTCGGATCGCCGCCCGGACCTGGCGCATCAACGATTCCAAGAAATGGAGATTGTGGATCGTCGCCAGGCGCATCGCCAGGAGTTCCTTAGCCTCGAAGAGGTGCTGGAGGTATGCCCGAGAGTAGTTCCGGCAGGTATAGCAGTTGCACCCCTCCTCGATTGGGCGCGGATCATCCCTGTAGCGGGCATTCCGGATGTGGAGGCGGAAGGCCTCGGCTCCTTTAGAGAAGAGCGCCCCGTTCCGGGCCATCCTCGTGGGGGCAACGCAGTCGAAGAGGTCGATCCCACTCTCGACCGCGGCGAAGATGTCCTCGATCTCGCCGATTCCCAAGAGATGGCGGGGCTTCTCCTCCGGGAGGAGGGGGACCGTCCACTCCAGGACCTGGAGCATCTCCTGTTTTGACTTCCCCAGTGAGCCGCCGATGGCGAAGCCTTGAAAATCCAGAGAAGAGATGAACCGTGCGCTCTCTTCCCTTAAGTCGCGGTAGGCCCCGCCCTGGATGATCCCAAATAGCGCTTGTCTCCCATCGTCCGTCCGCTCAAATTCCTTCAGAGCGCGGAGGGCCCAGCGGTGGGTCCGCTCCATCGCCCTCTTGGTGTAGGCATAATCGTGGAGCGGTGAGGTGCACTCATCTAAGACCAGAATTATGTCAGCGCCGAGCTTCCTCTCGATCTCGATGACCCCCTCCGGGGTGAAGCGATGAAGAGAGCCGTCGAGATGGGAGATGAACTCCACCCCGTCCTCATCGACCTTTACCAGGGGCTTCCCGCTCTTGCTCTTGCCCTTGGCCTTGAGGTGGCCCCCGCGATCCCCCTCTTCCGGGAAGATCGAGGCGATCTTCCCCACACCGTGCTCCTTCCCTGCCCCCAGCGAGAAGACCTGGAACCCACCGGAGTCGGTCATCAGCGGGCCGGCCCAGTTCATGAACCGATGGAGCCCGCCGAGCTCCTCTATGAGATCTTCACCCGGCTGGAGATGGAGATGGTAGGTGTTGGCGATGATCACCTGGACCCCGATCTCGCGCAGCTCTTCAGGGGAGACGGCCTTGACCGTCCCCTGGGTCCCTACGGCCACGAATGCGGGGGTCTCGATGGCCCCATGGGGCGTGAGCAGGCGGCCCGCCCTCGCTTCCCCGTCCCGAGCTGTGATCTCGAACTCGAACATCAGTAGAAGATCGTCACCGTCCGATGATGCGGCTTCTCTTTGAACTCCGGCCGCTGGCCCATCTCCCAGAGGAGCCAGTCGAGCTCGATCGCCAAAGGCCTCTTGCCCAGCTCACCCAGCTCCTGCCGGAGAAGCTCGACCGCCCAGATGGTGTTGGCCCGGATCTCGATCTCTTCAGGAGAGCTGGGCCCGAGCGACTCCAGCCGGTCGACCTTAGCTGCCAACTCCGGACTATACTGCAGGATCCCGAGCTGCCGCAGGACCTGAGGGAGCTTGTAGTCCGCGAAGGCCGTGAGCCTATCGACATCGGTGAAGCTCCCCCAACCCCGGCCACCGAAGGCCAGCCAGAGGTCCGCGGCGAAGATCTGGGCCCGCTTGTAGAAGGAGACCCTCCGGCCCTTATAGAGCGCCTCATCCCGGAAGGAGGGGAAGTCCCTCACCAGCAGTCGGACTAGCTCGACTGCCTTGCCACCGGCCGCCTCGACCAACTGGCAGGGCCGGGGGGGACGCCTCCCTCCTCCATATCTCTCGAGCAGGACCTTTCCGAGCTCATTGAGGATCGCAAGGCGACGGTCGAGGAGTTGGAGCTCCCCGCGGCCATTGAGGATCACTCCCAGCTTATCCGGAGAGAGCCGGGCGAGAAAGGTCGCATCATCGAGTGGCACGCCAGTTTCGAAAGCCCGCTTGAGGGCCGCCGCTAGGGCATAATAGCCGGAGAGGGACTCGCCCTGGTAGACGATCTCCCATTTAGGCTTCCCTGCGGGGGCCCAGAAGCAGAAGTTGAGAGAGTCCAAGACCAGGAGGTAGGCGACGGTCCGCTCTCCCCCATCGTAGAAGTGGTAATGGTAATTCCACTCTGGAATCCCCGGCTCACACCCCTCCAAGGCCAGCTCGGAGGCGAACCGGGCGAGTGCCTCGCGGTCGAGCCGGACCAGCTCGCTATGCTTGACGACCCATTGCGTTGATTCCAGGACCTCTTCCATCTCCATCACTAGCTTTAGCGGCGCTCCGCGCGGCCGGCCAGGAGCTGCCTCATCCGGGCCAGGTCGAGCTGGTCAAAGCTCTCGAGGACGAAGTCGGGGATCAGCTCGCCCGTCCAGCGGAGGGCGGGATTGATGAGGTAAGCGCACCGCATCCCTGCGGCCTTGGCCGCCCTCACCCCGTTCGGGGCGTCCTCGAAGACCAGGCATCTTCCCGGGTCGACCCCCAGCTCATGGGCCGCGAGGAGGTAGATCATCGGATTCGGCTTACCCTCGTGGAGCTGGTCCCCGGAGATCACCGCGGAGAAGTAGCCCTCCAGCCCGTGGTCCCGCAGAACCAGCTCGATCAGCTCGAGCGGGGCGGCCGAGGCCAGCCCGAGCTTCACCCCGCCCTCGAAGAGTGCCTCGATCAGTTCTTTCGCCCCCAGGACCGGCTCGACCTCGCGGAAGTAGCGCCGGACGAGGGCCATCCTCTCGCGGCGGATCTCCTCGACCGGAATCTTCAGGCCGAAGATCTCCTTATAGAAGCGGGCGGCCTCGGCCTGGTTCCGGCCCGCAAGGTAGGGGGCATGCCGGCGCTGGAACTCCTCAAAGCCCTTATCCCCTAAGAAGATCCCCCGGCTCTCGAGGAACTCCCGCTCGCTCCGGATCCAGGCCTCCTCGCTCCGGACGATCACACCGTCCATGTCAAAGATCACCGCCTCCAGGCCGCTCAGAGCCTCGTAGAAGCCGGTGAGTCGGACCTGGGGGTAGGGCTCGTGGACCTCTCCCCGCTCTGTATCGACTACCAGGACCCGCACATTCCGGTCGGCGTTGGGGAGAGAGTATTCCCAATCGGAGGCGAGCTTATCTCGCATCTCGAGGTAGACCCGGAAGCTGGCCTCGGAGAAGTCGTTGGGGTCAGGAAAGAGCGGCTTACGAGCGAACCTGGCCCGGACGACCCGCTCATCGGCCACGGCGAGGACGGTGATAAAAGGGGTCCCCAGCTTATGGAAGAGGGAGTAGGCCTCTTCCCGTCGCCGGCTCACGAGGAAGGTCCCGTCGAGGATCAGGCTCTTCCCCTCTCGCAAGGCTGCCTCGGCCCGGCGGAGGAGCTCGCGGTAGACCGCCTCGGTCTCCTCGGGGCTATAGCTCCGGATGGGGAAGAGCTCGTGCCGGATGCGGTCGGTCTGGAGGTGCTCAACGCCTCCCGAGCCGGCCTCCTGAGCGAGCCGGAGCCGCAAAAGTCCCCCGAGCCAGGTCTTCCCCGAGCCGGGGAGGCCGCAACAGAGGATGGCGACGGGGCGCTCGGCGGGGAGGTAAGCAAGGATCTGCTCGGCCAACATAGATATTTGATAGCAGATCAGCTCGGGCTTGTCAACCCGCCCTCCGGTGACGATAGCGCTCGATCTCCTCCCGGAGCCTCTGGGCTGCGGCCCGGGCGGTTGAGGCAAAGTCCTCCCCCGAAGAGGCGAAGATCACCGCGCGGGAGACATTGATGATCGCCAACTCTCCCCGGCTGTTCGTGCCGTATTTCACGGCCTTCTCCAGGTCCCCCGCCTGGGCCCCGATCCCCGGGATCAGGATGGGCATCTCCTCCCCGACGAGCTCGCGGATCTCTTTCAACTCCTCCGGCCAGGTCGCCCCGACGACCAGGCCCAAATTCCCGAACTGCTCGTTGGCCCGGGCGACGGCCTCGGCTATCCAGAGGTAGAGCGGCTTCCCGTTGCACTTTAAGTCCTGGAATTCCCTTGCCCCGGGATTAGAGGTCCGGCAGAGGACGAAGACCCCGCGGTCCTCATATTTCAGGAAGGGCTCGAGGGCCTCCAGCCCGAGGTAAGGGTTGACCGTGGCGGCATCGAAGCCATAGCCATCGAAGAGCGCTCTGGCATAGGCTCTGGCGGTATGCCCGATATCCCCCCGCTTGGCGTCGGCGATCTTGACCAGATCACCGGGGATATAGGCGATGGTCTCCTTCAGGAGTTCCAGCCCCTGAGGGCCGAGCTGTTCGTAGAAGGCGAGGTTCAACTTGTAGCTGCAGACCAGGTCTTTTGTGGCCTCGATGATCCGCCGGTTGAACTCCAGGAGCGCCCGCTCGCCGTGCTCCCGGCGGAGGAAGCTCGGTATCCGCTCGATGTCACTGTCGAGCCCGACGCAGAGAAGGCTCTTCCGCTCGCGTGCGGCCTGGGTTAGCCTCTCCTTGAAGCTCATCCCGCTGATGATGGCAGAGCTAGAGCGCTCTTTCAAGTCCTGCTATTGCCAGGCGGGGCCAGAAGCCCTAGACTGAATAAGGGATGGATCGATCTTGGCAGGAG
>JBBIJD010000034.1:0-18664 GCA_037446135.1 Candidatus Fraserbacteria bacterium | reverse complement strand
CCTCGATGACTCTTACAATGCCAATCCCACGGCGGTAAAGGAGGCCCTCCGCGCGTTGGCCGAAGTCAAGCCCGAGCCGGCTCGAAGGAAGGTCCTCGTCCTCGGGGATATGCTCGAGCTGGGCGAGCATGCCCGAGCGGTAGAGGCCCATCGCGAGCTGGCGGAGACCGTCGCCCAGACAGATGTCGAGCTGGTCTTCACTTGTGGGGAGCTGGCCGGTGAGACGGGGAAGGCTCTCCTGGAGAGGGACTGGGGAGAGAGGGTTGTGATCACCTATAGCCATGATGAGCTCAGGGAGGCCCTCTTCTCCCGTCTCAGGGATGACCGGAATCTGATCTTGATCAAGGGCTCGCGGGCGATGGGGCTAGATAGGCTCGTCGAGGCCCTCGCCCCGGACTAAGCTAAACTAAGGCCAGTGTCATAGCTAGCCCGATGATGGTCTTGGCGTCCTCCAGTTCGCCCCGGCGGAGCATGGCCTCAATCTCTTCCAGCTCGAACTCCCTCGCCCGGAGAAACTCGTCCTCAGCTCGTCTGCCCTCTGCTAGGGGTGTCAGGCCCTGGGCCAAGAAGAGCGTCATCCTCTCATCGCAGAAGCCGGGGGTGGTGAAGAACTCCGCCAACTTCCGCCACTCCCGGGCGCGGTAGCCCGTTTCCTCCTCCAGCTCGCGCTTAGCGCACTCCAGGGGGGACTCACCCGGCTCCAGGGTCCCCGCGGGGATCTCCAGTAACTCTCTACCTACCGGCGCGCGGTATTGCCGGACCAGGATGAGCTTCCGCTGGCCGTCCTCCTCCAGCAAGGGAACGACCGCTACCGCGCCAGGATGGCGGACCACCTCCCGGGCGTGAGTCCGGCCACGGGGGTCCTGAACCTGGAGCAACTCCAGCTTGAGGAGCCGGCCGGAGTAGAGCCTCTGGGAGGAGAGGGGCCGTGGCTTGGCCATGGGATTATTCCAGCATTTCTTGGAGCCTCTTGAACTCCTCCTCGGGGATGTTGTAAAAGTGCTCCGGCTGGGGGAAGCGCCTCTGCTTTGCGTCCTCGACGAAGCTCCTGAATGCCTCGAGGATCTGCTCGCTCAGGTTCACATACCGCTTGACGAATTTGGGGGTGAACTTCTCGAACATCCCGAGCATGTCGTGGACGATCATCATCTGGCCGTCGGCCTTCGGGCCGGAGCCGAGGCTCAGGACCAAGATGTCGAGCTTGTCGTAGATGATCTCGGCCACCTTAGCGGGGATACATTCGAGGAGGATGGCGAAGGCCCCGGCCTCCTGGAGGGCCAGGGCATCGTCGATCAGGGCCTTGGCCGTCGCGGCGTCCCGCCCCTGGGCGCGGTAGCCCCCGAGTTGGGTGTAAGACTGCGGCGTGAGCCCGATATGGCCCATCACCGGGATCCCGGCCCGGACGATCGCCTCGACCCGCTCGGCCATCCTCCGCCCGCCCTCGAGTTTCACCGCATCGGTCCCGCATTCGGCCATGAACCTCCCGGCGTTGTGGACTGCCTCCTCGTTCGAGGCCTGATAAGACATGTAAGGCATATCGCCGATCACGAAAGCCCGCTTTGCTGCCCTCCGGACCGCCTTGGTGAAGAGGATCATCTCGTCCATCGTCATCGGGAGGGTCGTATCATAGCCCAGGACTGTCATGGCCACCGAGTCTCCTACTAGGATCAGATCGACCCCCGCGCGGTCCTCGAGGAGGGCCGTGGGATAATCATAGGCCGTGAGGAATGTAATTTTCTCCCCTCGCTCGCGCATCTCGTAGAGGTCTGGGATCGTCAACCGCTTGATCTTCTCCGCCATCTTGCCTCCATTTCCGCAATTATAGTCGCCGACTAATGGCTCTAAATGCCTAAGGGCCTCCCCGGGCTTTAGCCACCAACCGCTCCCACTCCGCGTCGACCGTCTCCTGGATCTGATTGATCTCCTCAGGCGAGAGGTGCCGGAACCGGCCCTGGAGCTTCAGATACTCCTCCACGGGGAGCCCTTGAGGCTCGAGGCTGATCCGCCATTTGACCCCCCTTTCGACCTCATAGAGCGGGAAGATCTTGGTCTGGACGGCCAGCCTCGCCAGCTTGACCGAGAGCTCGGAGGCCGACTTCCATCCCGGCGGGCAGGGGGAGATGATATGGATGAACTTCGTCCCCCGGATGGCCTTGGCCTTCTGGAGCTTCATCACCAAGTCTTCAGGGTAGGCCGGGGAGGCCGTGGCAGCATAGGGGATCCGATGAGCGGCCATGATCGCCATCATATCCTTCTTCGGCTCGTCCTTGGGGTGCTGTGTTGGGGTCGTCGTAGTCCAGGCCCGCCAGGGAGTAGCGCTCGACCTTTGGATCCCGGTGTTCATGTAGGCCTCATTGTCGTAGCAGACATAGATGATATCGTCGTTCCTCTCCGCCGCTCCGGAGAGGGCTTGCAAGCCGATATCGAAGGTCCCGCCATCTCCGGCCCAGGCCAGGACTGTAATGTCGCCTTTCCCGAGGATCTCGAGTCCGGCCTTGATCCCCGCCGCGGCGCTCGCAGCGGTCTCGAAGGCGGTGTGGAAGAGTGGGACCCTCAAGGCCGAGTAGGGGAAGGCCCCGGCGATGATCGTCCAGCAGCAGGCGGGAATGACGGCGATCGTTTGCTCCCCCAGGGCTTTTAAAGCATAGCGCATCGCCAGGGCCGCGCCGCACCCCTGGCAGGCAAGATGGCCCGAGAGCATCAGCTCCCGGGTGGGCAAAACCCCTCGCAGCGGATACGGACTGCTCTCCCCGATTTTAATCACCATTTCACCCCCATCCAGATGATCTCCTCCTCCGGCTTTGGCCGGTCGTGGGCTTGGGCATACTCGATGATCTCCTCGATCAGCTCAGGGGTGATGTCCCTCCCGCCCAAGCCGGCCACAAAGCCGAAGATCGGGGGATGGAAGCCCCGGCCCTGGTTCCAGTTATAGAGTGCCGACTTCAGCTCTTGGGCGAAGATCCCACCATGGCCGAAGCTGATGTTCCGATCGATCACCGCGATCTTGGGGATCCCCTGAAGAATCGCTCGGACCTCCTCGACCGGGAAGGGGCGGAAGAGCCGGACCTTGAGCAATCCGACCCTCCCCCCCTTGGCCCTGAGCCTGTCGATCACGAGCCTGGCGGTCGAGGTGACCGTCCCCGAGGTCACGAGCGCCAGCTCAGCCCCCTCGAGCTTGTATGGCTCGACGAGGCCGTAGCCCCTTCCGAAGAGCCTCTCGAACTCCAAATCCGCGGCCTTGGCGACCTCGAGGGCCTCCTCCATCGCCCGCTGGATCTTATAGCGTAGCTCGAAGTATTCGCTCGGCATGGTGATCCCCCCGAAGGCCCTCGGATCAGCGAGATCGAGCTTATACTCCGGCTTGTAAGGCGGGAGGTAGCGGTCGACTAGCCCTTGCTCAGGGATATCCACAGGCTCGCTGGTGTGCGAGAGGAAGAAGGCATCGAGGACGAGCATCGCTGGGAGCAAAACCTTTTCTGCGACCTTGTAGGCCTGGATCACGGTATCGAGTGCCTCCTGGTTCGACTCGCAGTAGTATTGCATCCAGCCGGTATCCCTCTGGGAGAGGGAATCGTTCTGATCGGTCCAGATCGACCAGGGCGGCCCCATGGCTCGATTGACATTGGCCATCACGATCGGGAGCCTCGCCCCGGCGGCCCAGTGGAGCATCTCGTGCATCAGCGCTAGCCCTTGGGCGCTCGTGGCGGTGAAGGCCCTCGCCCCCACCGCCGAAGCACCGATGCAGGCCGCCATCGCCGAGTGCTCAGACTCGACCTTGATAAATTTAGCATCAAGCGCGCCTTCGGCGCAGAAGTCGGCCAAGAGCTCGACGATCTGGGTCTGCGGGGTGATCGGGTAGGCCGCGATCACCTGAGCCCGGGCGAGGGCCGCCCCGTAAGAGACGGCATAATTCCCGGTGATCACCTTCCTCCCCGAGGGGATCTTAGCCTTGAGCTCCGCTTCGATGGCCATTACTTCACTTCTCCTCCTCGATCAGGTCTATCACCCAGCGGGGGCACTCCTCGGCGCAGATCCCACACCCCTTGCAGTAGTCATAATCGACCTCGTAATTGCCGTCATGGCGAGAGATCGCCACATCGGGGCAGTAGGTGATGCAGTTATCGCACTGGTTGCAGACGCCGCAGGAGAAACACCTCTTAGCCTCCAATGGCCCCTGCTCCGCGGTGAAGCCGAGCTCGACCTCGTTGAAGTTAGTGATCCTCTCAGGGACCGCTAGGGTCCGCCCGTGAAGCCTCGGTTGAGGCTCGAAGTAGTCGAGGTTGAGCCTCTCGAAGGGGACGAGGACCGGCTCTCCCTCGAGCTCGGGCTTAGGCTCGGGGAGCCCCCGGAGGAAGCGGTCGATTGCCTCGGCCCCGCGCCTCCCGGAGGCGATCGCCTCGACTACGGTCCCCGCACCGGTCGCGGCATCCCCGCCGGCGAAGATCGGGGCTTTCAAGGCCTCGACCAGGACGGGGTCATTGACCCTCCCCTCCTTCAGCCTGACCCCTTGGGGCAAGAGAGAGAGGTCCGGCCGCTCACCGACCGCCAGGATGAGGTTATCCAGCTTTAGCTCGAACTCTGAGCCCTCGATCGGGATCGGCCTCCGTCGCCCGGACTCATCGGGCGGGCCGAGCTCCATCCTGGTGAACTTCGCACCCTTGAGCCGCCCGTCAGTCGTTAGGATCTCGATAGGTGCAGCGAGGAAGAGGAATTCGATCCCCTCCTCGATGGCGGCCTCGATCTCCTCCGGGATCGCCGGCATCTCCGCTCGCGTCCGGCGGTAGATCACTCTTGGCTTAGCTCCCAGGCGCAAGGCTACCCGGGCGGCGTCCATCGCCGTATTCCCACCGCCGATCACCGCCACCTGCTCCCCTAGCTCGACCTCCTCCCCGAAGTTGACCCGCTTCAAGAATTCCAGGCCGTGGAGGACCCCTTCAGCTTCGATCCCAGGGACCTCGAGCTCGAGCCCTTTCGTGGCCCCGACAGCCAGAAAGATAACATCATAATCGGACTCAAGCTCCTCGAGCTGGACATCTCGCCCGACCTGCACACCGGCCTTGATCTGGACCCCCAGCCCCTTCAGTGACACCAGCTCTCGCGCGAGGACGGCCTTGGGCAAGCGATACTCCGGGATCCCAAAGCGGAGCATCCCTCCGGGCTCTCGCTCGGCCTCGAAGATCGTGACCTGATAGCCCTTCCGGGCCAGGAAGTAGGCACAGGAGAGGCCGGCCGGGCCGGACCCGACGAGCGCGATCCGTTCCTTTCGTCTCTTAGCGGGTGGCCGCGGGCCTACCTTAAAGCCTTCATCTCCAGCGAGCCGCTCCAGTGCCCTTATGTTGAGCGGCTCATCGAATCTGCCGCGATTGCACTCCAGCTCGCAGGGATGATGGCAGACTCGCCCGGTGATCGCAGGGAAGGGGTTCGTCTCGCAAAGGAGTTCACGAGCCTCAGCGAGCCTCCCCTTGAGGATGAGGGCGATGAACCCCTGGATATCGTTCCCCGCGGGGCAGGCATGGTTACAAGGGGGCTTCTTCTCCTGATAGATCGGGCGGAGATAGCGCCAGCTCCCGGTCTTGTTCGCCAGGCTCGTCCCGAGCGAGACGGCCATCGGGGGCATCTCCCGCTCCGAGGTGAAGGCGATCGGGCGATCAGGCCCAGGCTCCCTGGCTTGGGCTTGAACTTTAGCGCTCAAGTGCTCGGGCCTCCCTGTAGGCCTCTTCCGTCGCTGCAGCATTCTCATCCTTCTGGAGGGGGACCTCCTCCCGGACGGCGGAGAGGAGCGACTTGAGCTTGACTAGGCCGGTGATCCGAGCGAAGGCCCCTAAAATGGCGGTATTGACGATGGGGTTAGTGGGATTCCCTAAGCGGTGCTCCACAGCAATGCGGTTAGCATCGACGGTCGCGATCTTGAATCTCCCCGGGAGGGCGAACTCCTGTGGGGAGCGGTCGCTATTGATGATGATCCAGCCATTCTCTTTCAGCCCGGCGGTCACATCGATCGCATAGATCAAAGTCGGATCGAGGACCACCAGGTGGTCAGGGTGATAGATCTCACAGCGGAGCAAGATCGGGCGGTCGGAGACCCGGATGAACGCGGCCACGGGCGCACCCCGCCGCTCCACACCGAATGCGGGGAAGGCCTGGACGAACTTCCCCTCTTTAAAGAGGGCCGCGGCCAGGATCTGGGAGGCCACGACCGCCCCTTGGCCCCCTCGGCCATGGAAGCGGATCTCGGTCAACTCGGTCAATTGGCTTCCCTCCTTTGCGGGAGACTCCGGCGGGCCATGTTCGCCTGGACCTTCTCGAGGGTGCGCTTGACCTCGGCGATCCAACTGCGGAGGGTCTCCTCTTGCTGGGGGAGGGATTTCGGCCGCCTCTGCCGCCTCAAGCGGGCCAGGATCTCGCCATTCCGCCGCCCCAGGGCCAGTCTGACCTCCTCGACCTCGCGGTGGAAACGGGCCTCTTCCAGCTCCTCAGGGGTCAGGCGCTTCAGTGAGAGGTTCGGCTTCCCCTCAGCGTTCTCCCCGATCACCTTGACCATGACCTCCTCACCTACGGAGAGGTATTGCGAGATGTCACTCACATACTCCTGGGCGACCTCGGAGATGTGGATCATCCCGATCCCGCCGTTAGGGAGCCGGACGAATGCCCCATAGGGCTTGAGCGCCACGACCTCGCCTCGGAGGACCTCGCCGACCTTGAACTCCATTGCTGCTCAAGGATACCAGAGGGCTCGCTCATCCTGCAACTCGAGCTCGAGCACCTCGCTCAGGGCCCTCGGCTGGAAGCCGAAGGTCCGCTCGACTGCCCCAAGCCCGGCGAGGTTGTCACCCCCGATGAAGTGGCCCTCGACATAAGGGAGCTGGAGGCCCAATCGTCGGGAGAAGCGGAAGAACGAGCGGAGCGGCCGGCGGGGGAGGCGGATGATCGGCTTGGCTACCCCCAGCTCTTCCATAACTATCCGGGCGATCTCCTCGAGGGAGAGGACCTCTGGCCCGCCGAGCGCGATAATCTTTCCCCAGGGGCGCTCATCTTCCAGGGCCTGCAAGATGCAGCGGACTATATCCCCGACCCAGAGGGGCTGGAAACGGGCCCGGCTCTGCGGGAGGATGAGGAAGGGCCAGGCCCGGGCCATCCGCTTCAGCCCCTCGGTGAAGGGGTCCCCAGGTCCGATGAGGATCGAGGGCCGGAAGATTAGGAAAGAGAGGCCGCTTTTGCGAAGCTCCTCCTCGGCCAGCCAGGCGGAGTAAAGGTAAGGGAACCTAGGGTTCGGCCCGGCCCCAAGGCTGCTCGTGTAGATGATCCTCTCGACACCGGCGGCCTTCGCGAGCCGGACCAGTCCGGCCGTCCCCCGCCAGTTCGTCTCCAGAAGCTCCTGGCGGCCCCCTTCAATGATTGCCGCGAGGTGGACTACCGTCCGGACGCCCGCTAGGACCGAGACGAAGCCCTCCGGAGAGAGGAGGTCTCCCTCGATCAGCTCACAGCCCGCCGCTTCTGGGAGCTTTCGGGCCGAGGAGGGGCGCACGAGGGCCCGCAGGTGATAGCCCCATTGCACGAGGGCCGGGAGGAGATGTCTCCCCAGAAAGCCCGTCCCCCCAGTGAGGAAGATCGTCTCGGCCATCGACTGGAATCTACCCCAAGGGTTGCCTCGCCGGCCAGCTCGGGCTATCCTAAAAAAGAAGGGATGGCGAGTCGAAGGTTATTCAGCATGGTGCTGCGCCGACTGGCAGTCCTGCCGTTCGTCCTCTACCAATGGCTCCTCTCGCCGCTCCTCCCTCAAAGCTGTCGGTTCTACCCCTCCTGCTCGGAATATGCCCGTCAGGCGATCCTCAAGCATGGCCTCCTCAAGGGCGGCTGGCTGGCGCTCAAGCGGCTCGCCCGCTGCCACCCCTTGAGCCCGGGGGGCTATGACCCGGTCCCTTGAGCCGAGCGTTTCTGCCATGCTATAATGGCCCCGATGGAATTCCAATTGGAAGCGGAGTTCCCCCCTCGGGGGGACCAGCCGAAGGCGATCGCAAGGCTAGTCGAGGGGCTCGAGGCCGGCTTGAAGCATCAGACCCTCCTCGGGGTCACAGGCTCGGGAAAGACCTTCACCATCGCCAATGTGATCGCCCGAGTCCAGAGGCCGACATTGGTGATCGCACACAATAAGACCCTCGCGGCCCAGCTCTGTAGCGAGTTCCGCCGGTTCTTCCCCAAGAATGCGGTCCATTACTTCGTGAGCTACTATGACTACTACCAGCCGGAGGCATATATCCCCCAGACCGACACTTACATCGCTAAGGACGCCTCGATCAACGAGGAGATCGATCGGCTCAGGCATGCCGCTACCTCGGCTCTCTTCGAGCGGCGGGATGTGATCATCGTCGCCAGCGTCTCCTGCATCTATGGCCTGGGGAGGCCCGAGGACTATCGCGAGATGAGCCTGACCCTAAAGAAGGGAGAGGAGCGGGATCGTGATGAGATCCTAAGGAAATTGATCGAGCTCCAGTATGAGCGGAACGACCTCGGCTTCGCTCGGGGGACCTTCCGAGTCCGAGGGGACACGATCGAGCTGATCCCGATCTATGGCGAGAGAATCATCCGGCTCGAGCTCTTCGGGGACGAGCTGGAAAGGCTCGTCGAACTAGACCCGATCACCGGTCGAGTAGTCGAGGAGCATGAAGTGCTCACGATTTATCCCGCCTCTCACTTCGTCACCCCGAAGGAGAGGCTCGAGCGGGCGATCCGCTCGATCGAGGCGGAATTGGAGGAACGGCTCACCTACTTCCGAAAGCAGGGGAAGCTCCTCGAGGCCGAGCGGCTGGAGATGCGAACCCGCTACGACCTGGAGATGATCCGCGAACTGGGCTATTGCTCGGGGATCGAGAACTACTCGAGGCACCTCGACGGCCGGGCCCCGGGCGAGCCCCCAGCGACCCTGCTCGATTACTTCCCGAAAGACTTCCTCCTGGTGATCGATGAATCTCACCAGACGATCCCCCAGCTCCACGGGATGTTCAACGGCGATCGCGCTCGGAAGGAGGTCCTAATCGAACATGGCTTCCGGCTCCCGAGCGCCCTGGATAATCGGCCGCTCCGGTTCGAGGAATTCGAGCAGAAGATCAATCAGGTGATCTACACCTCGGCCACACCGGGGCCATACGAGCGGGAGAAGAGCAGTCGGGTCGTCGAGCAAATCATCCGCCCGACGGGGCTTGTCGACCCCGAGGTGGTGGTCCGGCCGGTCGAGGGCCAGGTGGACGACTTGATCGGGGAACTCCAAAGGGTGGCTCAGCGGGGCGAACGGGCACTGGTGACGACCCTCACCAAGCGGATGGCCGAGGACCTCACTGACTACCTGGTCGACCTGGGGATTCGGGCCCGTTACCTCCACTCCGAGATCGAGACCCTCGACCGAGTGGAGATCCTCCGGGACCTAAGGCTGGGTGAGTTCGATGTCCTAGTGGGGATCAACCTCCTCCGTGAGGGCCTGGACCTTCCCGAGGTCGCGCTCGTGGCGATCCTCGATGCCGACAAGGAGGGCTTCCTGCGGAGCGAGACCTCCTTGATCCAGACGATCGGCCGGGCGGCCAGGAATGTCCGGGGGAAAGTCATCCTATACGCCGACCAGTTCACGGACTCGATCGAGCGAGCGATCGCGGAGACCGAGCGCCGGCGCCGGCTCCAGATCGAGTATAACGAGCGGCATGGGATCACCCCGGAGACGATCAAGAAGGCCGTCCAGGACATCGTCCAAGAGCTCCAGAGAGAAGAGGGACTGGAAGTAAAATCTAGGGCCAAGCTCAAGATGAGGCCACTCGCCCCCCATGAGGTGCCGGGGCTGATCGCCGAACTGGAGCAGGAGATGTTCGAGGCCGCCAAAAGGCTGGAGTTCGAGCGGGCCGCGGCCCTGCGCGACGAGATCAAGGAATTGCGGAAGGAGCTGATCGGGCTCGCCTAGCCTTTGGCCCTCTCACCCTACTCTAGCCCGGCCCAAAGGGCCTCGCGATAGACCTCCTGGATCTCGCCCATCTCCTCGCGGATCGTCGCGGGCGTGGCCTGCCCGAGCAGGGCCTTAAGATAAGTCTCACGCGTCAGCCCGTGGCTCGGGACCGCCTCACAGATGTAGCCATTCACCTGCTTGTAAGGCGAGAAATAGAGCCGATAGAAGAGCCGCTCATGGCGCTTGAGGAGCCTCCGCCCGGCCCGGAGCCGGAGGAAGAGCCCGAACGGCGAGCGCTGAAGCAGCCGCAATAGGGGCTTAGGCTCAAGGAGTGTGCTGGGGGAACGGATGAGGACCTTCCCCTCTCGCATCTTCACCTTCTGCCCCTGGCGCCCGCAGAGGGGGCAGTAGAGGGCCTTCCTCCCGCCCCCGTTGCTGTCTATCCGGATTTCCATCTCTCCCTCCTTCTTTCTTTAATTTAAGCTTTGAGGGGCTCGACCGCCGGGAGCTCCTCCCCCTTCAGGAAATGGAGCATGGCCCCCCCGCCGGTGGAGATGTAGCCCATCTTTTTCGCCAGGCCTAGCTGCTCGAGCGCCTCGGCCGTCTCCCCGCCGCCGATCACGGAAAAGGCCGGGGCCTTCGCTAAGGCTTCGGCCACGGCCCGCGTCCCCTCGGCGAATGGCGGGAGCTCGAAGGCCCCCAGCGGACCGGTCCAGAGGACCGTCCTTGCCTCAAGGAGCCGCCGACCGAACTCCTCAGCCGTCTTTGGCCCGATATCGAGCCCGAGCCAGCCCTTGGGGATCGCCCGGACTGGGACGACTCTCACCGGTGCTTTCGTCTCGAACTTCTCAGCGATGCGGACATCCTGTGGCAGGAGGACCTTTACCCCGCGTCGCTCCCCCTCGGCCAGGAACCGCTCGGCCTCGCTCAAAAGGGCCTCATCGACGATAGAATTCCCGACCTCATAGCCCCGGACCTTGAGGAAGGTGAAGGCCACCCCACCCCCGATGAGGAAGGCATCGACCTTCCCCAAGAGATCGAAGAGGACCCCGATCTTGTCCTCGGCCTTCTTTCCCCCGATGATCGCAAGGAAGGGGTGCTCCGGGTCATCTCTAAGCCTGGAGAGGTTCTTAATCTCGGCCTCCATGAGGAACCCGGCGGCACTGGGCAAGAGCTTGGCCACACCGTAATTTGAGGCGTGCTTCCGATGGGCTGTCCCGAAGGCATCGTTCACAAAGAGCTCGGCCAGAGCGGCCAAGGCCCGGGCGAACCCCGGGTCGTTCGCCTCCTCTCCCTGATGGAAGCGGAGGTTCTCCAGGAGAATGACCTCGCCGGGCCTCAGCCGGGCTATGGTCTTCTCGACCTCAGGGCCGATGCAATCATCGAGCTTCCTCACTGATCTACCGAGCAGCTCGCCCAGTCGGGTCGCGACCGGGTCGAGGCGCAGCTCCTCCACGACCCTCCCTTCAGGGCGACCGAGGTGGGAGGCGAGGATCGTCTTCGCTTTATGCTCGATTAGATAATTGATCGTGGGGAGGGCCTCACGGATCCGCCGGTCGTCGGCGACCTTCCCCCCCTTGAGGGGGACATTGAAGTCGACTCGGACGAGGACTCTCTTCCCTTCGACCTTTAAGTCTCGCAAGCTGCGGAGCATCCCGCTCACCTCGGCGGAGAATACCCGATCCCTCAGGCTATGTCAACCGACTTGCCGTGCACAAGGGCTAGGATTACAATGGGCCGGTGGTCCGATGAGCAGAAGGGGTTTATGTTCGCTAGTGCTCTTATCCCTCTTGGCCCCCCTTGTTTTAGCCCAGCAGCAACAGCCTGAGCTCCAGGCCTTCCTCCAGCAGCTGAAGGCCGTCTACGCTGAGCTAGAAGACCTCCAGGCCATCGTGACCATCCTCCAGATCACCCCCGAAGGGAAGGAACGAGAGCAAGCCAGGGTCCGGATCGCGACCCTGGTGAAGCAGAAGGTCCTCCGGCTGGAGTTCCTCGATCCGGCAGAGATGCGCGGCCAGGTCTATACCCTCGATGGGCACCTCCTCTCGCAATATATCCCGGTGAACAAGACGATCATCGTCCAGGAGATCACCGAGCAGCATGCCCTCTATCCCTTCCTCGAGTCCCTCAATTTTGATCTGGAAGAGATCGTCGCCCGTCTCCAGGGAGAGGGCTTCTCCCTCGTCCTCTCCCAGCAGATCACCTCGCCGGCCTTGCCGCTCGAATTGGATCTGGGAACCACTATCGCCGAGCTGGCCGCGGGAAGGCCGCCCTTGCCCTCCCTTCTCAGCCTCTCCTTGAGGGAGCCCGCGGGCGCGGAGGACTTCCCCTTAGCACTCAGGGTGAGCGCCTGGCGATTGGGGGATTACCTCTTGGAAGCGACCTCGCCGCAAATGCAGAAGGGGCTCTCGAGCAGGGAGCTGATCTGGATCGATCCTGCGGACCTCGTCCCGCGGCGGGTCGAGGTCCACCTCCTGCGCGAAGCCGAAGGGAAGATAAAGGAGGAGACAACGATCTTCCTTGTGAGGGAGGTCCAACTCAATCACGGCCTGACTGAAGAGGAGTTGCTGGCGCTACCGAAGGATGCCCAGATCATTCGCTACCCGGCGAAGTGACTGACTACTGATTCAGCCGCTTGAACTGGGCCAGGTCCATCCTCTCCACGAACTCCTTGAACTGCTCTCGCTCCTCCTCATCCTCAGCCAAGGGGAGCTCGATCGCCGAGGCCTCGAAGACCTCGTCCGAGATGTAGATCGGGCTGTTCATCCGCAGAGCCAAGGCCACAGTGTCCGATGGCCGGGCATCGAGCTCCTGGATATTCCCCTCGCTGTCCTGGATGAAGATCGTCGCATAGTATGTCCCATCCTGGATGTGATCGATGATCACCTTCTGCACCTCTCCGCCGAGGGCGATAATTGCCTCCTTCAGAAGGTCATGAGTCAGGGGGCGGGGGAAGGTCTTGTTTTGGAGCTCCATGGCGATGGCCGTGGCCTCGGGATGCCCGATCCAGACCGGCACGACCATGTCGGATTCGCGGTCCTTCAGCAAGATTACAGGTGAGTTATGGACGGGATCGACCAAGAGCGCTTTGATCTCCACCTCGCGCATGGTATGGGACCTCCTCTCTCCTTTCTGGATCGACCGCCGCCATTATAACAGAGCCCCTCACCTTTTACAAACCATGGGGCAGCCGACCTTGGAGACGAGCGAGCCCCTTGCTATACTCCTTCTCGCAAGGAAGCCCGGGAAAGGAGTGCCAAAGATGTGCGGGATCGTCAGCTACATCGGGAGGAGACGAGCGAAGGAGATCCTCCTCGAGGGCCTGCGGCGGCTGGAATACCGGGGCTACGACTCCGCCGGACTGGCCCTCATTGAGGATGGCAAGCTCCTGATCTTCAAGCGGGCAGGGAAGGTGGCTGAGCTGGAAGAGATGGTCGCTGATAGCGATCTCCAGGCCAATCTGGGGATCGGCCATAGCCGCTGGGCGACCCATGGCCGCCCGACCGATGAGAATGCCCATCCCCACTCAGACTGCCAAGGGAGGCTCGCCGTGATCCACAACGGGATCATCGAGAACTACCTCCCGCTCAAAGAGGAACTCCAGGCAAAAGGGCATAAGTTTACCTCCCAGACCGACACCGAGGTCCTGGCCCACCTCTTCGAGGAGCACTATCACGGCGACCTAGAACAGGCTGTGCGAGCGGGGCTGAAGCGGGTGAAAGGGGCCTTCGCCATCGCCGTCATCGCTAAAGATTCGGAGGAAATCGTGGCTGCGAGGGTCGGGAGCCCCTTGGTGATCGGCCTGGGGGAGGGGGAGAACTTCCTCGCCTCCGATATCCCTGCCATACTCCCTTACACCAGGGAGATGCTCTTCCTCAACGACGGGGAGATGGCCGTCCTGACCGCCGCTGAGGTGAGGCTAAGCACCTTCTCCGGGGAGGAGGTCACCCGCGAGCCCCGGCGGATCGACTGGGACCCCGTGACGGCTCAAAAGGGCGGCTACAAGCACTTCATGCTCAAGGAGATCCATGAGCAGCCCCAGGCGGTCGAGGATACCATTCGCGGGCGGTATTCCCTCGAGGGGGAAGTCTTCCTCGAGGAGCTGGCCCTCGAGGCCCAAAAGGCCAAGGAGATCAGGAATATCTACCTCTTAGCCTGCGGGACCTCCTTCTACGCCGGGCTGGTGGCCAAATACCTCTGGCAGGACTGGCTCAAGCTCCCGATCGGGGCCGAGCTCGGCTCGGAGTTCCGCTATAGCAATCCCTACATCGATGAAAAGACCTTGGTCGTGGCCATCTCCCAGTCCGGGGAGACGGCCGACACCCTCGCCGGGGTCCGCAAGGCGAAGGAGCACGGCGCGACGGTCATCGCGATCGCTAATGTCGTTGGCTCCTCAATTACCCGCGAGGCCGACGGGGTGGTCTACACCCATGCCGGGCCGGAGATCGGTGTGGCCTCGACCAAGACCTTTACGGCCCAGTTGGCGGCCTTGTCGCTCTTGGGAGTCTATCTGGGGCGGAAGCGGGGGGAGCTCTCGCCGGCCCGGGCGAGGGAGATCCTGAGCGGCCTTGCCGCCGGCCCGAGGGAGCTCGAGGCGATCCTAAAGAAGGAGCCGGAGATTCAGGCCCTGGCAAGGAAGTTCTACGATAAGAGCGACTTCCTCTTCCTCGGGAGAGACATCCTCCACCCGATCGCGCTGGAGGGGGCCCTCAAGTTAAAAGAAATTTCATACATCCATGCCGAGGGCTACCCCGCCGGAGAGATGAAGCACGGCCCGATCGCCCTGATCGACGAGGAGATGCCCGTGGTCGTCCTGGTGGCAAAGAACTCGGTCTACGACAAGGTCTTCGCCAACATCGAGGAGGTCAAGGCCCGCAACGGGATCGTCCTCGCCTTCACGGACGAGATAAACAAGGAGATCAAGAAGGTCGCCGACCAGATCTTCGAGGTCCCCCAGACGCTCGAGGTCTTGACCCCCATGCTCTTCGTGGTCCCCCTCCAGCTCTTGGCCTACCACATCGGGGTGCTCCGCGGGACCGATGTCGATCAGCCCCGGAACCTGGCGAAGTCCGTGACCGTGGAATGAACCTCCCCGACCCCACCGGCGACAAACCTTGTGAGCCATGAGATGAGGAGTGGTCATGGGGGATGGCGAGCATGAGCGGGGGCTCATCGCTCAGATCGCGGCTGGGGACCGGGAGGCCTGGGGAAGACTCTTCCAAGCCTATGCTGCTCGAATCTATCGCTACGCCCTGACGCTCATCCGCGACCGCTCCCTGGCGGAGGAGGTGGTCCAAGAGACGATGCTGGCGATCTGGAAGAGTGCCAGGACATACGCCAGCGGCGCCCAGCCCTCGACCTGGATCTTGGGGATCGCGCGACACAAGGCGCTCGATAAGCTCCGTCGGGAGTGGCAGAGCACACAGGCTCAAGCGGAGCAGGCTGAGCCAGATAGCGAAATCGAGCCGGAGCGGGAGGTGGCCCAGCAGCTTCTCGGGGAGCGAGTCCGCGCGGCTCTGGCCAAGCTCCCGGCGGAGCACCGCGAGACGGTCGTCCTCGCCTTTTACCATGGGCTCTCTTACAGAGAGATTGCTGAACTGATGGGCTGCCCCGAGGGGACGGTGAAGAGCCGGATGTTCTACGCCAAGGAGCGGTTGAGAGCGCTCCTGGAGCTGGAGGAGGAGTGATGGCCCTCGGCTTGAGCTTAGGAAGGTGTCGCAAGACCCGTGAGTTGCTCCCTTGGTATGCGAACGGGACCCTGGCGGGAGCGGAGCTGGCCGAGGTCGAGCGCCATCTCCGCCGCTGCCGGAGGTGCCACGCCGAGGTCGAGGAGCTGCAAAAGTTGCAGGCCGGTGTAGCACAGGCTCTCGAGGAACTCCGGCCTGCTGAGGGGCTCCTTGAGCAGACCATGGCCCTCATCGAGGCTGAAGTGGGGCTCGAGATTGACGCTCTTCCGCGGGCGGAGCGGCGAGAGCTGAAGCGACTGAACTTCGGGCTCTTCGTCTTAGGCTTCTCGCTGGGCGTAGCTTACGAGCGAGGGCGGTTGCCGTTCGAGGCCGAGCTCTCGGCCTTAGGGCTCCCCCTGGCCAGATTTAAAGGGAGAATTTAAGAGAAAGGAGGTCGGAGATGATCCTGGACAAAGACGACGATATGCCCGATCCGGAGAAGATCGCCAAGATCCTGGATGCCGTGGCGGACAAGATCCCGGCCCTGCTGCGGGCGATCAGGGACACCGTCTATTCCAAGGAGGCAGGGGAGCACTTCGGGGAGGCCGTGGGGGCCTTCTACCGCAAATTAGTCGAGCAGGGGATCCCCCAAGAGCAGGCCCTGGAGATGGCCAGAGGCTACATGATCAGCCTAAGGGACCTCGTGGGCCGCTCGATGCATGTGGAGAAGGAGGTAGAAGAAAAGGGGGAATAGCTGGATGAGGCTCTTCGGCTACCTAAGGCTCATCCCTGCGCTCCTCAGACTGCTGGTTCAGGTCGGCTGGACCCTGGCGGGGGTAGGGCCATCGAAGTGGCGGGCCCGACAGGCTTATAGAAACGCATTAAGGCGCGCAGGGCTCCCCGAGCCGTTCATCGCTGAATTGGTCGCCGACTACGACCTCAGCTTCGGGAGCCTCCTCCGCGGCGGGCTCTCGCGGTTTGGAGTGAGAAGGCCGCGACCAAAGATGGTCAGCAGACTAGATAGCAGTAGTAGGCATAGACATAGCTGTAGTAAGCATATGTGAGGGTCCAATAGCCGAGCCAGGTATCATTGATGATGTAATTCCAGTAGGCGAAGTAGTAGGTCCACCATGCAAGGGCATACGACCAATAGCATGTCCAGTGGGTGTGGGGCGGCTGGAGGGCTACTTCCGTCACCGGCCTGAGGATCTCAAGCTCCGCGGCCTTGGGCCCCAATATCCCCGCCACCGCAGCGTTCACTTCCGAGGCGATCGCTCGAAGCCCATCGTCCAGCTCCGGCGGGATTATCGCCGTGACCGTGGGAGGGGCCTTTGGGCCGCCGAGGAGGGCCTGGCCCCGCTCAAGTATGGGTGTGATGGCCGCCCGCAGATTCTCCTTCTCTTCGGGGCTCAAGGTTTGGTTTGCCCGCTCAGCGATGGTGAAGTATGTCGGTCCCTTGGCCAAGTCCGCTTGGAGTCGGGCCACATCTACCTCAGGCGGCGGAGGCGGCGGGGGCACGATCGCGGTGATATGAGCTATGATGACGAGGGAGTCCACCTGGTAGGGGATATCGGAGTAGAGTGGGAAGATAGTGAAAGAGAAGGGCTCCTCGAACGGCGGATAGGGGAAAGTTTTGTGCCCCCTGAATGTGAGATCATTGGGCGTCTCTGAGAGGGTGAATGGGCCGAAGGTCCTCGTCCCACCGGGCGGGATGGAGGCAGATGGGATGATGATTTGGGTCGCGATGGGGACGAAGTTCTTGGTGAAGATGATCATCGAGATCTCATAGGTAGTGCCACCTATGGGCATCGAGGTGTTCGAGATCTCTAATGTCACCGTTACCTGAGCCTGGGTCTGGGCTTGGGCCCCCTCTGCTAATGCCATCTCCTGGCCTGTGGCGCTCGACAGCAGCCCTGCCAAGGCCAGGAGGACCAAACCGACCAGCAGGCTCCTTAACTTAAGCTGCTTTAACATCGAGTATCCCTCCTTCGGGCAGTTTTTAGGAGATGCCCAACTCCTGCCCTTGCTCTTGCGATCCAAGTTTCGCTTGTGGTTCGAGCGATGTCAAGCACCAGGGCGGGCGCCCAGGCTATCATATCAACCCGGACGCCCGTCCACTTCTTAGCCTGTGCTGTCGAGTCGCACTCATGATCCTGCAGTCCGGGATCACCAAATTGGGATTAAGGAGGGCTCACTAACTGCTTAATGAGCCCTCCACCTCGACCTCTAACCTACTGGAGGAGCACCTTCTCCTGGCGGCGGCAGTGGTGGGGGTATCGGTCGCCCAAGCAATATCGGCGAGGGTTTGCCCCCGAAGCCCTTGGTGATCGTCGCCCTAACGAACATCATCGAGCTGTTCGCAACTTTGAAATCCCACAGGGCTTGACACCACTGGGGATTATTGGGCTGACTGAGCGGACATCCTAAACCGGGGATTTGAACCGCAAACCAGAACACAGTGCAACTGTCAATAGTTATCTGGCCGCAGGACACTGGTGTCAGGGATCCTTCTGCAAGCCCAAATGAGCACTTCATATCAGCAACCTGGGGATTAACGGGCTGTCCCGGGGCTGGGATGAACCAAGCGCCGAATACATAAACGTCCGATTGGGTGAACGTAGCATAAACATTGGCATAGTCCCTCTCCCAAGGAGCTGAGGGGAAGAAGTAACCAACCCCTTTGGTTGTCAAACCACCACAAGTAACCGTCTGGTTGACCTGCCACTGCAGGTTCCTCCAAGCGTGCATGTCCAGGTTCACTAAAAACAGCTCAAGGCCGTTTTGTAGGGTAAACGAAGCCGATTTTACCGATTCTACGGTCGTGAGCCAGACATTAGGGGCCTTAAGAGCGATCATCTCTGGCGGTGGCGGTATCGGCCGTGTTACCTGCCCATACCCAACGACTAACCCGAGTGCCAGGAGCAAGCCCAGCACTCCCCAAACCTGCCAATTGCGCATTTTGCGCATCGCGCACCTCGTTTTATCCGGCCATTCGGGCCTGGCTTGGGTTCTAACTGGAGTATAAACCCCGGCTCTGAAAAATCTCTAAAATCCGGACCTGGTAAGGGATATC
>JBBIJD010000033.1:0-18724 GCA_037446135.1 Candidatus Fraserbacteria bacterium | reverse complement strand
GGGCGGCGGACCTCCTTCGCCCTCGGGTTGGGCCTCGCCTTGAAGGGCTTCCAGGTCGATTATGCCTTCTCGGCCCACCCCCAGCTCCCGCTCTCCCATCTCCTCGGGTTCGCCGCGGCTTTCAATCTCGACCCCTAGACTTAGACCTAGCTAGGCTAGATCAGTCAGAAGGTGGTCGCTAACTGGGCCGAGAGGTAGAGGCTCTGGTAGGAGCCCTCCTCATCGAGCCGGTCGATGTTCAAGACATAGCCGACCAGGCCCGCTGCCTCCCAATTGCCCCGGAGCTTGTAGTTCCCCTTCAAGACCAGCTCGCTCTCCAGGCCGTCCAGGGGCTTCTTGCTCCGCTCGCCCCGCAGATAGCGGGCATTGGCCTCGAGAGAGATGGCAAGCGGCGGGAGGAACGAGAAGCCCAGGCTCGCGGCCTCTTTCAAGGAGCAGGAGAAGGTGTCCTCGCGCTCCTCCTTCACCCTGGCTAGGGAGAGGGTGAGGTTGTTCGCGAGGCTGAAGCTCGCGGTCGAGCCCTTCCATCCCAGCCCGGCGGTCGCGGTCCAGTTCTCCAGCCGCTTGGTCCCATAGCTGGGGTGGCTCAAGATTCGGAGGGTCCCCGAGAAGTCGAGGCTCGGGGCAAGATCCTTCCAGCCAGCGAAGTCGAGATGGAAGGCGAGGTTGTTCGTATAGTCTTCCCGATTGCTCCAGCGGTCGAGCCCGGCCGTGAGCTTGTAATTCGCCTGGGCCTTGAAGGCCCCCAGCTCCCCCCGCAGGCCCCCCTCACCGGTGAGGCTGAGCCGGCCCGCCTCCTGCTGGAAAGAGATGGTCCCGCGGGGATAGAGGGCTAGCCCGCCGAGCGAGAGCGCGGCGAACTCCAAGGCTAGCTGGCCATCTTGGCTGGCCTCGGCTTCCCCCTCCTCGAGTGGGAGCGAGCGGCCTCCTAGCCAGTTGTATTTGGCATTGGCCGAGCCGAAGGGTAGACTGAGGGCCCAGTTGAGGGAGAGGCCCAGCTCTTCGCTCCCCCAGCTCCGCTCCCGCCCGCGGCTGTAACGGGTGGTCTTGGCTGTCCGCCCATACTGCCCGATGAGGTCCAGCCCTGGGAGGAGGTGGAGCTCGGCCTTCCCCTTCAACCGCTGATCGAGCCCGGCCCGGCCGGCCAACCTTAAATTGAGCGATGAGCTCAGGCCGTAGTCCAGTGTGAGGTCGAGCCGCTCGGCGAAGAATGAGCCGCTGAGGGCCCCGGAGAGCTCATGCCTCAGCTCATCGAAGCCGTCCTTCTCGCCCTCGTCGCGATCGCGGTCGTCGATCCGCTCGAGCGCGTAGAAGAGGTCGAGCTTCGGGCCGAAATCCCAGTGCAAATCCACGGAGTCCTTCTCTGAATAGCTCGGCTGCACAGACTGATCTGTCTTGGCCAGCTCGGCATCCTCGAGGTCCGCCTCATGCTTCAGGGCGAGCGAGAGGGCCTCGCTGAAGTTATAGGTTCCTTCCAGGCTCCAGCCGCGAATATCTTGGCGCTCCTCGCTCCCCAGGGTCGTGAACTTTGGGGAGAGGGCCTGGAAGGCCCCCTTTAACTCCAGCTTCCCCAGCTCCTGGGAGAGGATGAGCGAGAGGGCCGGCCCCCAGTCGGTGTGCTCTGCCGCGGGGATGTCCTCAAAATGCTGCTGGTCTTCCCCCTCGATATGTGTCTTCTGCTGGGGATAGCTCCGCGCGGCCCCCGCAGCGTCTACCACCTCCCAGAGGGTCAGCTCGTAGTCGGCGGTAGCCTCAGTTCCGACCCACAGGCCGGCCTTGGCCCCGCCTAAGGCGGTGACCTTTCCGCGGATTATGGGCTCGGATTCGGACGAGCCCGGGCCGAGACGGTAGAGCCCCTCCTCGGTCCCGCGCCAGACCTGCCCGGCGAAGGCGGCGACCGCCCTTGCCGGCTCGAGGGTGAGCCAGCCCATCCCCTTCCCGCGGTCGAAGGCCCGGACCCCCAGCTCGGTCGCCACGAGGACCACCGGGCCCGAGGCGGCCAGATCGTTGATCCGGGCGGCCGCGAGCTCCGGTGGCACAGTGAAGGACTCAGTTGAGGGGTCGAAGATCATCAGCCCTGACGGGGTCCCCAGGTAGACGAACTGCCCATCACCCGCGAGCTTGAGGATTTGGTCGCTCACCATCTCCGGGTAAGTCCCCTGCTGATAGACCTCCCAGCTCTCCTCCTCGCTGATCCGCTCGAGCGGGACGCGGTTTAACCCCTCGTCTGTCCCGAGGTAGAGCACCCCGTCCTGGATGAGCGCGGCATAGACATCCTGGGAGACGAGGCCATCCTGGGAGTAGAATCTCCTCCAGTTGGCGAGGATAGCGAAGGGGTCCTCGCCTTCGAGCTGGAGGAGCGAGATCCCGGAATCGGTGGCAAAGACGATCACATCGTTGCCCACAGCGATATCACGGACGGAGCGCCCCGCCAGGCCCTCTGCCGGGCCGAGGGCCCGCCACTTCCCGCCCTCGACCTCGAAGACGATCAGCCCGTTCTGGTCCCCGAAGAGGATATACTCCCTCCCCTGATAGGAGATGGCCCGGATCGCATTGATCCGGTTCAGCCGATTCTTCCGCTCGTTGTCGTCGAAAGGGAAGCGATTGTAGTTATAGCCGAGCTCGAGGTCCCCTTTGAGGCCCCCGAGGTCCAGCTTGGCCGAGAGCCCCCCGACGAGGTGGTCGTTGGGCATCGACCTCAGTGTGCTCCAATCGGACACGCCTGCGGGGCTGTCCGCCGCTTGGAGGAGGTCGAGGCTCACGGTGAGGAACGGGGCCGGATTGTAGCTGAGCAAGAGGCCGGCGAGGTTCCGCTTATACTCGGTAGCGCCTCCCAGCCCGCCGCGATAGATCTCATAATCGATCCGGAGCTCGTCCTCCGGACCGAGCTCCTGGAAGAGGAGGAGCGCACCGGTCTCGTAATCGATCGTGTAATCCACATCGCGTTGGAGCAGCTTCCCGTTCAGGTAGACCCGCTCGCTCCCCTGGGCGATGGAGAGCCCTAGGAGATACAGTCCGCCGGGGACGGCGTAGCTGAAGCTCACCTTGACTTGATTCTCCTCGAGTGCAGCGAAGAAGGCCGCGGGGAAGGCCAGCTCGATGAGCCCCTCCTCGGGGAAGAGGTAATAGTCGTAGTCGAAGAGGCTGGGATCGGTGATCGGGATGAAATCATTCTCGCCGAGCTTGACCTCGACCGCGACGGAGTCCGGATCGAGATCCTGGTAGCCGAGGTAGTAGAATCGCTCTCGCTCGAAGGCATCGAGCTGGAGATCGGTCCCGTCGAGCGTCAGGAGGACATATCCCGCGATCAGCCCCTTGAAGAAGCCGAGCTCATACTCGCTCCCCTCGTCCAGGGGATACTCCTTCCGCTCCTCGGCTGAGAGGCCTTGGGCCTCATTGTAATCGTCGATATAGCCTTTGAGCGCCCCGCGGAGTAGCTCGAGGGCCTCGCGCATCAGGAGGAGGAACTGCTCTCCTTGTCTGGTCACGACCACATAGTCGGCCGAGTCCACCTCCTTCTGCGGGGCCTCCTTGATCGTGGAGAAGAGGTAGCCCAGGCCATAAGCCCCCAAAAGGTCCTTCAGCCCCTGGTCGGGCCGGAAGACCAGGCCAAGCTCGGTGAACCCGGGGACGAAGCCGCTGATCTTGTAGTATTCAAGCCCCCTGATGTTGAGGAGATATGGGCGCTCGACCCAGCGCTGCTCCGGCTCATAGAGCATGAAGGTCACGGTCGCCGGGCTGGTATTCCCATGGAAGACCTTGGACTGAGGGAGCCCCTCGACCCGGGCGAGGACGCTCCTCACTTGCAGGTCATCCCGGGGGGTCCATTCGATCGAGAGGCCCTTCAAGCTCTTATCATAGCCGGTGAAGTCGGTATTCCCGGCGACGGTGAAGTCCCCGAACTCCCCCTCGAGGTCCTTCCCTCGATATTTGATCGAGAGGAGCTGGAGGTTCTCCGCCTTCTGGTTGTCCAAGTGGGCCGAAAGGGAGAGGACCCCGGCCAGGGGCCACTCGATCCGGACTCCCCCCTCAGCATCGACGGAGAGGGCCTGCTCGAGGAGGATCTGGTTGGCATACCCCCGGTCGGTCAGGCCGCGTGAATCCCCTATCCCATACTTTACGAGCCAGCTCACCCGCCCCGTCGCGGAGAGCGAGAGCGGCCCCTCCTCGAGCCGCTCGGAGGGGGTCTGGGCCTGGACCTGAGCTTGAGCGAATGCGCGCGTGGCCCCAAAAAAGAGGAGCGCCAAGGCCAAGAGCAACGGCAGCATCACGATCATCTTCTTCATTTTCATCATCTTCATCTCCATTCCTAGAATCTCAAGGTCAGCGAGAGGCGGCTCGAATCGGGGAGGAATGGATGGAGGGCATAGGCCCAATCGAGCCTCAGGGCCTTCACCCAGACGGACGAGCCGAGGGTCAGCCCAGCCCCAGCCCCGTCGAGCCCGGCCCGGAGCCCGAGGCCCTCGATCCAGAGCTCGACCCCCAGCTGGCCTCTCGATCGCCCGGTGAACAGCCCCCCAAGATCGAAGAGGAGGTTCATCACTGCCCTCTCCCACAGTGGGAGGGAGAGCGCGCCCCCGAGCTGGAGGTCAGTGGCCCAGCGCTCGAGATGGCCGTCCCCGAAGCGGATCGCCCCCTGGAGGCCATTCTCCAGGACCGCGCCGAGCCGGAGGCAGCCCCGGACGACGATGATCGCCGGGTCCAGGGCCCAGCCGAAGCCACTCTCCCCATCGCTGATCTCTTGGTAGAGCTTGAGTCGGGCCCCCACTCCGAGTCCGAGCCCTCGCTCACCCAAAGCCAGTCCGAACGAGGCGAGCCCGGCCCGGCTGAGGTAGGAGAAGCTCGTCCCGTCCGGGTTTCCGAACTCGTTCGTCCGCTCGATCCCCGCGGCCGAGAGCTGGAGCAACTGGAATCCGATGGAGCGCCCGGCGAGCCCGATCACGCTATAGTCGAGCAGCTCGAACTGGCGACTATAGAGCGAGGTGAGGCCTCGCTTAGTGAGGAAGGCCAGCCCGGCTGGATTGTAGAAGACGGCGTTCTCGTCGTCCGCGAGGGCCGTGAAGGCCCCGCCCATCCCCAGTGGGCGGGCCCCGACCCCGATCTCGAGGAGGGCTGCGGCCCCGGCGAAGTTGCTCTCGGCCCCAAAGCCCTGGCTCGATCGGCCGAGCAGGAGGAGCCCGAGAAGCGCCAGATAGGTTGCGGTCCGCGCCTTCATCATCTCAGTCAGCGGCGGATGACCAGCCGGTGAAGGGCCGATCGCCGGCCATCGGCGATCACGACATAGATGTATAGCCCATTCGCCAGGGGCTCGCCCCGGTCATTCACCAGGTCCCAGATGAACCTCTCCTCCTTGGGGTCGAGCTCGGCGGAGAAGACCGTCTGGCCGATCACATTGAAGACGACCAGCCGGACCCGCTTCGCCCCGGGCGGGAGAACATAGGTGAAGAGGACCCGCTCGCTCGCGGGATTCGTCCCGGCCTTGACCTCCGGCGCCCCGCTGGGCTGAGGGAGCTTCAAGCCGATCAGGCTCACACTCCGCTCCGCATCGAGCTTCCCGGAGCCCCAGACCTCTCCTCCGGGCCCTTCCCGGACTGTGGCCGCAGTCCGGCGGAGTCGCTCAGCCGCCTCCTCCGGCTCGAGAAGGGGGGAGGCCTGGAGCATTAAGGCCACCGTTCCGGCCACATGAGGGGCGGCCATCGAGGTCCCCTGGAAGATCGCGTGGGCCCCATCGGGGACGATCAGCTCCGGGATCCCCGCGAGCTTTGACCCCTTCGCGAGGGAGGAGGCGATCGCCGTCCCCGGTGCGGCCAGGTCCGGCTTCTGGCGGCCATCGCGGGTCGGGCCGCGGGAGGAGAAGGGTGCGATCCCTCCGAGTGGGCCGGCCCCACGGAAATGGTAGTCGTTCCCGTTGAGGCTCCGCCATTCGACCCTTGTGGTCCAGGCCCCGACGGTAATGAGCCCCGCGGCATCCCCCGGCTCAGAGATGGTCATGGAGCTATCCCCTTGGAGGAACGCTCCCATCTCCGCCAGGCCGGGCCAGCCGTCGAACCGGCCCGAGCCCGAGTGGCGCGCCGAGCCGGAGCGGGCGATCAGTCGGATCGTCCACGGCTGACCGGGCTTGATCTCTTCCAGGAGGATCCCGATCTCTTTATCCCCGTTGTTCGGGTCTGGGCCGCCGCTCGCATTGTCGATCGAGACCGTCCCCGCCGCGGTCTCCTTCACGATGATCGTCCCCGGCGGGGCGGCCACGACCTGGACCAAGCCCTCCCCGACTGGGGCAGTGAGCTCGACCTCGAAGGCCGCGGTCCCGGGATACCAGAGGCCCAGGTAGACCGTCTCCTCGGCGGGGATGAAAGTGAACTGGGCCGAGCTCCCCGGAGAGGCGAGCCACCCGGAGATATGGATCGGCTCATCCCCTTCATTTCCCGCGGAGGCAACGATGGCCCGCCTCGGGCCGAGGAGCCCCTCGAGGGCCAAGTCGAAGTTGCTCGTCCCGTCGTGCGGGCCGAAGTGGCCCCCCAAGCTCAGATTGACCACACATGGCCGGCCGAGCTCCTCGGCCCGCCGGAAGATATACTCGACCCCGCTCACGACATCAGCGGTATAGAAGCTGGTCTTGACCATGATCAGTTCCGCCTCCGGGGCCACGCCGATATAGCCTGCACCGGAGGAGGAGCCATCTCCAGCGGCGATCCCCAGGACATGAGTCCCGTGGCCCACCTCATCCCGCTGGCGGACCGCCCCCTTCTCCGGCCCCAAGCCACGGGCGAGGTCCGCCTCGATCTCCTCCCGCTTATACTCCGTCCCGAAGGGGACAGAGAGGCGGTCCCCGAACGGGCCGGTCTCGGTCTGGTCCCAGATGTAGGCCAGTCGGGAAGATTCTTCGAACCCGTCGCCGTCCCCGTCGAACCGGAAGTCGAGGTGCTCGTAGTCGACGCCAGTGTCCACGGCCCCGATGAGGACCCCCTTCCCGTTGAGGGGCGGCTCGCCCCGGTGGAGCCGGTCGGCCCCGATCGCGGGGACGGACTTATCGAGGCTCGGGGCGAGGCGATAGGCCGCCTCGATGTAGATCACCTCGGGGGACTGGGCCAAGCGACGGAGCTGGGCCAGCGTGGCCCGGGCGACCGTGATCTCCCCCACGGTCGTGATGATCTCCGCCCCGCTCCGGGCCACAGCCTCAGGAGTCCGGGCCCGGACGAGGAGCCCGAGCCTCTCCGCCATGCCCGCTTGGGGCAACTTCTGGGGTGGGGGGAGGAACTCCCCCAAGGCTGTGGGGACCGGCTGCTGCTGGAGGAGCGGCCCCGCGGGGGTGTAGACCTCGGCTAGAGAGGCGAATCTGACCAGGTTCAGGGCCTCGCCCCGTGCGCGGGCTTCCCGCTCGCGCTGGAGGATGAGCCGGAGGAGCGGATCGAGCTTGCTCGCCTCCTCTTCGGTCAGGGGGGGCGGGGGAGAAGGAGGGAGAGCCTCGCCCAGGAGGAGCTGGCTGAGGGAGAGGGAGAGCGGGGGGACTCTAGTGCCGAAGCCGGCCAGCTCGCCGATCGAGGGTAGTCCGAGGTGGAGCTCCTGGCCGAGGGAGAGGCTCGAGTTCCAGGCCAGCCAGAGCAAGAGCAGTAGAGCCAGGGCCACCAGGATCAGCCCTCTCCGGAGCAGCTTCCGTTCCATCGATTTCTATAGTAGCATGGCCCTGAGGCGAGGCGCAAGGCGTCCGGCGAGGGTGCTTGCCCGCTAAGAGAGTTCGTGGTAAAATCAAAAGCGCAAAGGAGGTCTCACACCTTGAACGGTCAAGGGGAGGGCGGAAAGCGAGGGAGCCGGGGCTTCAGGAACATCGCGCTGATCGCGATCATTCTGATCTTCTCCCTCGTGATCCTCCAATCGCTCTTCAATAATTCCGAGGCTCGCCGGGAGCTCGGCTACTCCCAATTCCTCGAGCTGGTCAACTCCGGAAGGGTGGCCAAGGTCACGATCAAAGGGCAGGTGATCATCGGGACCGAGGCCGATGGGCGGACCAAGTTCAAGACGGTCATCCCGAGTGATCCGCCCGATCCAGACCTGATCCCCCTCCTCAAGGAGAAGGGGGTCGAGATCGAGGTCCAGCCCGAAGGGGGCAACTCCTGGCTCTTCTCAGCCCTGGTCTGGGTCCTCCCGGCCCTGCTCGTGATCGTCCTTTGGATGTGGATGATCCGGCGGATGCAAGGTGAGGGGACGAGTGCTCTCTCCTTCGGGCGGAGCCAGGCGAAGTTAATTACGAAGGAGTTCTCCAAGGTGACCTTCGCCGATGTGGCCGGGATCGACGAGGTCAAGGAGGAGGTCCAGGAGATCGTGGAATACCTGAAGGACCCCCAGAGGTTCGTCCGCCTGGGGGCCCAGATCCCCAAGGGGGTCCTCTTGGTCGGCCCGCCGGGGACGGGGAAGACCCTCCTCGCGAGGGCGATCGCCGGTGAGGCCGATGTCCCGTTCTTCTCGATCTCCGGCTCGGACTTCGTGGAGATGTTCGTCGGGGTCGGGGCCGCGCGGGTGCGGGACCTCTTCCGCCGGGCCAAGGAGGAGCGGCGGCCCGCGATCGTCTTCATCGACGAGATCGACGCTGTTGGGAGGAAGCGTGGGGCCGGGATCGGCGGGGGCCACGACGAGCGGGAGCAGACCCTCAACCAGCTCTTAGCGGAGATGGACGGCTTCGAGAAGAATGAGCAGGTGATCATCCTCGCCGCCACGAACCGGCCCGATATCCTGGACCCGGCACTGCTGCGCCCGGGGCGGTTCGACCGGAAGATCACCGTCCCTCCGCCGGACCTCAAGGGGCGGGAGGAGATCCTCAAGGTCCACACCAAGAACAAGAAGCTCGGGCCCGATGTAGACCTCCACATCCTGGCCCAGCGGACCCCGGGGTTCGTCGGGGCCGACCTGGAGAACCTCTGCAATGAGGCGGCACTGCTCGCCGCGAGGCGGAAGAAGGCGGCCATCGAGATGCAGGACTTCGAGGAGGCGATCGACCGCGTGATCGCGGGCGTGGAGCGGAAGAGCCATATCATCTCCGAGGAGGAGAAGCTCCGGATCGCCTACCATGAGGCCGGCCATGCCTTGGTCTCGAAGCTCCTCCCTAAGGCTGTCCCGGTCCACCGGATCTCGATCATCCCCCGGGGCCAGGCCCTCGGCTATACCCTCCAGCTCCCGCTGAAGGACAAGTATCTCTTCTCTAGAGAAGAACTGCTTGACCGGATCACCTCGACCCTCGGGGGCCGGGCCGCGGACGAGCTGGTCTTCAACGAGATCACCACCGGGGCGAAGGAGGACCTGGAGCAGGCCACGGAAATCGCGAAGAGCATGGTCCTCTCCTACGGGATGAGCGAGCGGGTCGGGCCGATCAGCCTCGGCCGGGATAACGGGAATGTCTTCCTCGGGGAGGACCTGATCCTCAATCGGGACCACAGCGAGAAGATGTCGGCCCTCGTCGATGAGGAGATCAAGCGGATCCTCGAGGAGTGCTACGCCCGGGCCAAGGGGCTCCTCCAGCAGCACCAGGCCGCGCTCAAGCGGATCGCCGAGGAACTCCTACGGGTCGAGGTCCTGGAGGGGAAGCGGCTGGATGAGCTCTTGGCCGAGGTCGAGCCGAAGGCCGTCCTGAACTGACTGCTGGGATGGCCCAGGTCGCCCTCCTCGGCTCGACCGGCTCGATCGGGCGCCAGACTTTAGAAGTAATTAGGGCTCTTTATCCCCGCTTCCGGGTCTTGGCCCTGGCCGCGGGCTCGAACACCGAGCTCCTCCTCCAGCAAGTCCGGGAGTTCAGGCCGGTCATCGTCTCCGTCGGGACTGAGGAGGCCGCGGACCGGCTCCGCCGGGAGCTCGGCGCAAAGACGGAGACGGAGATCCTCTGGGGTGGGGAGGGCTTAAAGGAAGTCGCGGCCCTTTCAGAGGCCGAGATCGTAGTCAACGGGCTGGTCGGGGCGGTCGGCCTCCTCCCGACGCTTGTGGCCCTCGAGGCGGGGAAGCGGGTCTGTCTGGCGAATAAGGAGTCACTGGTCATCGGCGGCCACCTGGTTCGGCAGGCCCTCCGCTCCGGCGGGGGCGAGCTGCTCCCGGTCGATAGCGAGCATAGTGCCCTCTTCCAGCTCCTTTCAGGACGGAAGCCCGAGGAGGTGCGAAGGGTCATCCTCACCGCCTCCGGGGGCGCAGTCCGCGACCGGCCATTAGAAGCGCTCCCTCAGGTTACACCGGAGGAGGTTCTACAACACCCCACCTGGCGGATGGGCCCCCGGATTACTGTGGATTCGGCCACTTTAGCGAACAAGGGCTTCGAGGTCATCGAGGCCCACTGGCTCTTCGGGCTGGAATATGAGAAGATCACGGCGATCCTCCATCCTCAATCGGTCGTTCACGGCCTGATCGAGCTCACCGACGGGACGGTAATGGCCTCCCTATCTCCCCCGGATATGCGCCTCCCAATCAGGTATGCCCTCACCTATCCTGAGCGGATAAGCATTAGCGATAGGGGCCTCGATCTTTCCCGGTTCGGCCTTGAATTCGCGGAGATCGACCCCAAAAGGTATCCGGCCTTCGCGGTCGTGGTCGAGGCCGGGAAGAGGGGCGGGACCCTGCCCGCGGCCATTAACGGGGCCGATGAGGTCTTAGTCGAGCGGTTCTTGCGGGGGGAGATCCCATTCACTAGAATTGCCGAAGGCCTCCGCCTGATCCTCCAGGAGCATCAAGCCCAAGCGGTCGAAGAGCCCGGCTTGGAAGAGGTCTTGGCCGCCGATCGCTGGGGGAGAGAGCAGGCCCGGAAGGTGATTTAATGGCCCTCTGTGCCTACTGTGGGAAGAGCCGAGGTTCAAGGAACTGCCCCGCCTTGCGGGACAGGGGCCCGATCTGCCCCCGCTGCTGCGGCGAACACCGGGTCATCGAGATCGACTGCCCCCCGTCTTGCCCCTACCTCCAGCGCCATGAGCGCTACCAGCGGGAGCGAATCGGAGCGGAATTCTACAAGGCCTGGCTCGCCGCCCATGCCCAACTCTACCGCGATGGGCGGGAGAGGCTCCTAAACTTCATCATGTTCTTGGAGCTGCTCATCTACCGCTACTATCGTGAGCGGGCCGGTGGGACCGACCGCGAGGTCCGCGAGGGGCTGGAGTTCCTCAAGCGGCAGCTCGGGCCGCTCCTCCTCGTCGAGGGCTCGCTCCAGCCCGGGCTCGGGCAATACCTCCTCGAGGGCATCTCGGGCTACCTGAAGGAGAGCGGACTGAGCCGCGAGGAGGCCCTCGAGGGGGTCGAGGCGACCCTCACTTTCTTGGAGAGCTTCTCCGGAGAGGGAGAGGGCTCGAGTTCGAGGCGCTACTTACAGGGCCTGCTGGGCCATGTCGCGCGGGACTTCGACCTCTCGGGGGAAGAAGCTCGGGCCCGGCCCGCGGGCCTGATCATCACTCCTGATCAGCTCAGTGCTCAGCCCCCAAACCCAGGCCCAGGGAGGCCAGCTTGAGGAAGAGGCCATAGCTCACCAGCCCGACCAGGACCGGGAGGGCCACCAGGGCGAACCGGTTCTCCAGTGAGGCGGCCAGCCCCTGCTCCACTAGGAAGACGAGCACACCCATCGCGCCCGCCGCTAGAGTGATCTTCCCCAGTCTCTCCGCCAGGGGCGCTATTAACTTCCTTTTCAGTCGCCGCTCGAGCAGGCCGAGCAAGATCGCCATATTCGCCAGGCCTGCGACCGAGGTGGCCAGGGCCAGCCCGCGGACCCCCATTGGCCGGACCAGGGCCAAGTCAAGGCCCACATTGAGGGCCACGCCGAGGAGCCCGACCGCCACCGGGGTCCTTGTGTCCCTTAGGGCATAGAAGGCCCTCGACAGGAGGAAGACCCCGCCGTAGCCGATGACCCCGAAGAGGTAGAAGTTCAGCGCCGCGAGGGTCCGGGCCGTATCTGCGGGAGTGAACCGGCCATGCTCGAAGAGCAGCTCGATCGTCGGCCTACCGAGGGCATAGAGCCCGATCACGGCGGGGAAGAGGATGAGAGCCCCCAGAACTAGCCCGCGCTGGAGGGTCTCGCTCAGCCCGTCCAGGTCTTTGTATGTGACCCTTTCGGAGAGGCGTGGGAGGAGGGCATTGGCGATGGAGATGGCGAAGACCCCTAAGGGGAGCTGGAAGAGCCGGATCGCATACTGCATCGAGGAGATCGCCCCATCACCGAGGTGAGAGGCGAGCTTGTTATCGACCAGCAGGTTCACCTGGACCCCGGCCAGCCCGACGACCGCGGGGAGCATCATCCTCCCCAGCTCCCGCAGGCCCTCGTCCCTCAGGCTGAGCCTGAAAGCGAAGCGGAGCCGCCCGCGGAGGAAAAAGAGCTGGAAGAGGAGCATCCCCGCCCCGCCGAGGAGGACACCCCAAGCCAGCCCGAATGCGGCCTGTGAGAGCTTCTCTGCGACCGGCCAGGCCCCGACGATCAGCCCGAGATCGAACAGGACCGGGGCGAGGGCCGGGGCGAGGAACTGGCGTTGGCCATTGAGGACCCCCATGAAGATCGCGGCGATCCCTACTAAGCCGATGAACGGCAGGGTCACCCAGGTGAGGGAGATCGCCAAGCGGAGCTTCTCCGGGGAGAAGCCTGAGGCGAGGAACGGGAGATACCACGGTGCGAGCCAGGCCCCAAGCCCGATGACCAAGGGGAAGAGGATGAGGGCCAGGCTCAGGACGGCGCTGGCGAAGCGGTCGGCCCCATCTCGCCCCCTCGCGAGGTAGCCGGTGTAGATCGGGACGAAGGCCGTGGAGAGGGCCCCCTCGGCCAGGAGCTGTCGGAGCATATGGGGGACGAAGAAGGCGATGATGTAGGCATCGTAGGCCGCGCTCGCACCGAACCGGTCGGCGATCACCACATCCCGGAAGAGCCCGAAGACCCGAGAGATCGCCGTAGCGAAGGCGATGAGCAGGACATCCCGGAGGAGCCCGCCGCTCCCGCTCTTGAGTCGGACCGCCAACTGTTCGCGGATCGTCATTTCATCTTGGGATCAGGACCAGCCCCACGGCGATCTCGCGGCTCCCGATCGCACGGAGGTCCTTCCCTCTCTTGAAGACCAGTGAGGAAGAACTCCCACCATCGAGGGCCAGGGCCTCGACCGCCCCAAGGTCCTGGAGGAGCAGGGCCAGTTCCTCGAGCGTCAGCCCTGTGCTCCCCTGATCCTTGGTGGCGATGAGCATGATCAGGTCCCCCTCAGCCAAAAGCCCGATGGCGCTCCTTGCCGCCCGGGCCTGAAAGAAGGCCTCGGAGAAACCCTCCCTCCTCGGGTCGAGCGCGATCTTCCCCTCCTTGAGGAGCAACGGCCCGCCGGTCACTGCCTCGCGGAGAGGGATCAACGGGGGTCGGGCCTCCTCGAAGATCACGGCCCTCCCGAAGAGGTCGATTCCCAGGGCTGCTCGCTGGCCGTATGGGGGCGAGAGGACCGTCCCGTCATGGATCAAGAGGCCGATCGGCTTATTGCTCAAGGGATCAAAGAAGTTGGCATTGATCCCCCCAAGGCCCCCCTTGGCCGCGACCATCTTCTCCAGCCGCTCGAGCCTTCCGAGCCCATCACGAGGGATGGCCACCCTAAGGCGGGCGTGGGCCTGGTAGTCCTCCACGAGGAGGTAATAGATCCGGACCGGCCCGACCGGGGTCTGCCGGAGCTCAAAGTGGTAACTCAGCCAGAGGGTGAGCCGGACCTGCTCCGGGCGCTTGAGGAGCGGCAGGCCCTCCTCGGGGATGATGCGGAGCTCGACCTGGTAGTAACCCTCGGCGGAGAAGCCGGTCCGGAGCTCGGCCCGGCCAGCCCGGCGAAGAGTGAGCCGGAGCACCACCAGGTCCGCCCCCTCGGAGAGGAGCTCGAGCTCCTCGACCGCTCCTTGAGAGAAGCGGCTCGTCCGCGGGGCGATCCCCAAGACGGAGTTGAAGAACCGGGCTTCGATCATTCGCCCTCTTGAGAGCAGCTCGAGCGGGGCGAGCTGGGAGAACCGGAGCCGGATCGCCCCGTCGGCGTAGGCATAGGAGAGGGAGCTGAGCTCGCTTCGGGGGACGAAAAGGTAAGTGGAATCGGGGAAGGAGATGAGCCCCGCCCCGAGGAGCCCCGCCAGCTCCGCGAGCGGCACATAACTCACCTCCCCGACGAGGTGGAGGTCCGCCTGGGGGAGTCGGGCCTCCTTCCCTGAGCCGAAGCGGAGAGTGTATCCTTGATCTCCGCGACGGAGCTCGATCCCAAGGTAAGGAGCCAGCTCTTCGAGTGGGGCGAGCGGTCCAAGTCCGCCGGCCTCACCCTCCCGGAGCTCATGCTCGAGCCGGACCTCATGGTGGCCGTTGATGACGAGCCGGGTCGTCGCGAGGGCGGCCGCGGCCGGGGCGAGGGCAACGAGCAGGAAGAGAAGGATAAAGGAGGCCCTAAGACCGCGGCTCATCGGCCCCCTGGCCCGCCGGCCCCGGCGGGCGCCCCTCGACCTCGACCTGGATCTCGACGGAGATCCCGCCGTAGAGCTCGATCTGGACCGGATAGGTCCCGACCTTCTCGATCGGTCGCTCCAGCAGGATTTTCCCCTTCTCCAGCTCCTCCCCGAGCCGCTCCTTGATCGCCTCGACGATGTCCTCCCTCCGGACTGAGCCGTAGAGCCCCTCGCCATGGGCTTCTCGGACGAACCTGAAGACCTGGCCCGCGAGCCGCTCCTTCAAGGCCAGGGCCTTCTCCTCACGGCTCTTCCGCTCCTCCTCCCTCGCTCGCTTGAGCCGCTCATACTGCTTGAGGTTGTGCTCCGTCGGCTCGACGGCCAGCCCCTTGGGGAAGAGGTAATTCCGAGCATAGCCGTCCGAGACATTGACCAGGTCGCCGGCCTCACCGAGCTTCTCCACCTTTTGGACTAAGAGGACTTTCATCTCGACTCGAGACCCCTTCCTATCGATCAGTTGTAGATCGGCCCAATTCTAGATGAGCGCAGTGCCCGGGACAAGGAACAGCGGGCACATCGGCGGGGGATTATCCTCCCCGCCCCCGGAAGAGCCAACACCAGCAGTGGACCGCTCGGCCGCTCGAGCGTCTCATGCGTCCCTCCCTCTCCGGCACCGTTTCCCCTGGGGAGGGGACCCCAACCATTCCCTCCCCCCTGACCTGGCAAGATGATGGAAACGGTATGCCCATTGCGACCTTGCGGAATCGGCTGAGCTATCCCTTTGGCCCGATCCCCTTCCTGGTCTTGATCGCGCTGCTCGTCTTGCTCTTCTCCTCCGGATGCGACCTCTGGGTGAGAGGGCCCGAGGGGCGGCTCTTCCAGGTCTCGCTCCCCGACCAAGAGCTGCTCGACTTCCTCAATCGCTGGGAAGCCGGGCTCGCGGAGCTACGCCCCCTCGTGGCAGGCCTCGGCGAGCCCCACCTGATGGGCCTCTTCCAAGAGGTCGAGGCCTCCTTTAGGAAGCTCGAGCAAGCCATCGGAAGGAGCTCGCCCGCTCGACCGGTGGACCCCACCGAGCTCCAACGGGCGATTGTGGCCTTAATCCGGGCGCTCGAAGGCCTCCCCAGCAGTGGCCAAAGGGAAGCGGCACTAGTCCAAGCCAAGCGGCTCCAGGGCTTAATAGACGGCCTGGCCGCGAAACTCACCCCCCAGCCCGAGCTGGACCCGCCTCCCTCAGGTGACGGGGACCAAGACCGAGCGGCCTTGCCTCCCGGCTGTGTCTCCTGGTATGCCTTCTCCGAAGGGGCCATTAGCCGCCTGGCACTCCCCGAAGTGGAGCTGGCCGCCTTCGCCACACGGTTTTCCGCCATCATCAGCCAGATCCGCCTGGTCCTGAACGCGATGAATGCCCCCCAGTTGCTCCGGCTACTCGACCGGGTGGAGGCCGCCTTCCGGAAGATGCAAGAAGATATCCGGCACAGTTCGCCCTCCAGCCCCGTCGAACTCGCCGAGCTCCGCCTGAGGCTGGCGGCCCTCAATCAGGCGATCGCCCGCTATCCCTGCCATGGCAGCCGCTCGAGGCTCTTCTTGGAGCAGGTGGAGGAATTGGAAGCCCTTCTGGAGGCCTTCGTGCTCGCCGCCCGCGAGGGCGGACGGGACGGCCACTGCGCCGGCCGGGATGGAACAGGGAACGGCTCCGAGGTCGGGACCTTGCGGGCTGAGATCGCCGGGGGTGATCGGGTCGTCTGCCTAGGAGATCCCCGGTTCTCAGCTCTCGGCTCGACCGGCCCGATTGTCCAATACTACTGGGACTTCGGGGACGGCCAGGCCGCACTCGGGCCGATCGTGAGCCATGAATATCGCAGGCCGGGGAGCTATACGGTCACTTTGACCGTCATGGACCGGGAGGGCCGCACCGCTCGGGATTCGATCCTCGTGGTCGTCCGCTACTGCTAGGGGCCGCATAACTGCACTGCAAACGGCCCCTCAAAGGCCACCGACTAGCGCTTGCGGGTGGCCCGGACGGCCGGGCTTGACGAGGCATACCGCTCGCCCAATCTCTCCAACATCGCCTTGACCATCGTCGGAAGGTCATACCGTGGCCGCCAGCCCCACTCCTCCCTGGCCGCGGAGTCATCGATCGTCCTGGGCCAGGAGTCGGCGATCGCTTGGCGGAAGTCGGGCTTGAACTCACAGACGAATCCCGGGAGATGCCGTTTGATCTCTGCCGCCAGCTCCCCCGGGGAGAAGCTCATCGCCGCGATATTGAAGTTCGCATGATGCTTGAGCCGGGCGAGCGGGGCCTCCATCAGCTCGATGGCCGCTCGGATCGCATCGGGCATGAACATCATCGGGAGGACCGTATCCTCCCGTAAGAAGCAGGTATACCGTCCATCCTTGACGGCCGCGTGGAAGATCTCTACGGCGTAATCGGTCGTCCCCCCACCCGGAGGGGCCTCGCTCGAGATGATCCCGGGATAGCGGATCCCGCGGACATCGACCTCGAACCGCCGGAAGTAGTAATCGCAGAGGAGCTCGCCCGCCACCTTCGTGATCCCGTAGATCGTCGTCGGGCAGAGGATCGTCTCCTGGGGGACATTCTCTTTCGGGGTCGCTGGCCCGAAGACGGCGATCGAACTGGGCCAGAAGAGCCTCAGCCCGTAAGCCCGCCCGAGCTCGAGGAGATTCCTCAGCCCCTCGACATTCACCTCCCAGGCCCGCGCGGGCTCCTCTTCGCCCTTAGCGGAGAGGATCGCCGCGAGATGATAGACCGTATCGATCTGATATTGTCTGATGAGCTGCTCGATCGCTCCCCTCTCCGTGACATCGGCGGGGGCAAAGGGACCAGAGCCGGCCAATGGCTCCGGCGGCTCTTTAATATCTGAGGCGATGACATTCTCCTCCCCGTATCTCCTCCGGAGCTCCGGGACCAGCTCCGTCCCGATCTGCCCACAAGCTCCCGTCACGAGGATCTTGCCCGTCCCTTCAGCCAAAGTGGTCTCCTCCTGCTTGTTATCTGTAGCCAAGAGTCGGATCGGCTCATGAATTCGGTCACGGCCAGAATTCTAATCGAATGCGGGGCAATCCCTCAAGCCGAGCTCGGACACTTGACCGAGGGGTGAGGATTCAAATAAGCTTTGATGGACAGCGTGCGCCATAGACCCAAGGAGGGCTGGATGGGGAAGTTAGACTTCATCAATGAAGAATTGCAGAGGCTAAAGGATCAGGGGCTTTATAACATCATCCGCACCATCGGGGGGCCCGTGGGGGCCTGGACGGTCGTGGACGGGAAGAAGGTTCTAAATATGTGCTCCAACAATTACTTGGGGTTTGCCAATGATCCCCGGCTCAAGGAGGCGGCCAAGCGGGCTATCGATGAGTATGGCGTCGGGCCGGCGGCGGTCCGCTCGATCGCGGGGACGATGAGCCTCCATCTCGAGCTGGAGCGGAAGATCGCTGAATTCAAGCGGACCGAGGCGGCCCTCTCCCTCCAAGGGGGCTTGATCTCGAACCTCGCGGCCATACCCCTCCTGATGGGCGAAGAGGATGTGATCTTCACTGATGAGTTGAACCACGCCTCGATCATCGACGGCTGCCGGCTCACCAAGGCCAAGAGGGTGATCTACCCTCACCGCGATGTCCAAGCCCTGGCGAAGCTCCTGGAGGAGAATAAGGCTATCAAGAAGAAGATGATCGTCACCGACGGGGTCTTCTCCATGGACGGGGACCTCGCCCCCCTCCCGGAGATCGTCGAGCTGGCCGAGCAATACGACGCGATCGTGATGGTCGACGACGCCCACGGGGAGGGGGTCCTAGGGAGCCACGGGCGAGGGATCGCGGACCATTTCGGGCTCCACGGCCGGGTGGACCTGGAGATGGGGACGATGTCCAAGGCCTTCGGGGTCGTAGGGGGCTACTTAGCGGGTAAGGCCAAGATCATCGAATACTTGAGGCAGCGGGCCAGGCCGTTCCTCTTCTCCTCGGCCACGACCCCCGCGGATGTGGCGGCCTGCATCGCGGCCATCAGCATCTTGCAGGAGACGGACGAGCCGGTCCGGAAGCTCTGGGAGAACGCCCGTTACTTCAAGGCCGAGATGAAGGGGCTGGGCTTCGATACCGGTTCGAGCGAGACCCCGATCACACCGGTGATGCTGGGAGAGGCCAAGACCGCCTGGGATTTCTCGAAGCGGCTCTTTGCTGAGGGGGTCTTCGCTCAGGCGATCGGCTACCCTACTGTCCCGAAGGGGAAGGCCCGCATTCGGGTGATGATCTCGGCATTGCACACCAAAGAGGACTTAGATTTCGCCCTGGAGAAGTTCGAGAAGGTGGGGAAGGAACT
>JBBIJD010000032.1:9382-20550 GCA_037446135.1 Candidatus Fraserbacteria bacterium | reverse complement strand
GGACCGCCAGGAAGCACGCTTACGGCGTGCCGTAAGTGCACTTACGCAACCCCACAAAGATTATACTAGGTTGACAATCTCGCCGAGTTCCTGAACAATCCTACGCGGGGAGGAGCATGACATGGGGCTCAACGAGCGACCGCTGCATGAGCTGCTCGGATTAATCGAGCGCGGGGAGGCCTCGCTGGAGGAGGTCATCCATGATCTTTACGCCGCGATCGAGGAGAAGGAGGGCTCGATCCGGGCCTACCTCGAGCTTGCTGACCGAGAGGAGCTGCTCGCTCAGGCCATGCGGCAGCGAGATAAGCCCCTCCGAGGCCTGCCGATTGCCATAAAAGATAATATCTCGACGATCGGCTTTAGGACGACCTGCGCTTCGCAGTTCTTGAGGGATTTCAAGCCGATCTACGATGCCACAGTGATCACGCGATTGAGGGCAGCAGGGGCCACGATCCTGGGGAAGACTAATCTGGACGAGTTCGCTATGGGCTCCTCGACCGAGAATTCCTCGTTCTTCCCTACGAGGAATCCGCACGACCTGGAGCGGGTCCCTGGTGGCTCTTCGGGCGGCTCGGCCGCGGCCGTCGCGGCCCATATGGCCCTCGCGGCTTTGGGGAGCGATACCGGCGGCTCGATCAGACAACCGGCGGCCCTCTGCGGGGTCGTCGGCCTGAAGCCGACCTACGGATTAGTCTCGAGATATGGGCTGGTAGCCTTCGCCTCCTCTTTCGATCAGATCGGGCCGATCACTAAAGATGTCCAAGATGCCGCACTGCTCCTCTCGATCATCTCCGGCCGGGACCCTCAGGACTCGACCACGATCGACAATGGTAATGTGGATTACACTCGAGGGCTGGGAGAGGGCATCCGGGGTTTCAGGGTCGGCCTCCCCCAGGAATACCTCGGCGAAGGGCTCTCCGTCGAGGTCCAGGAGAGGGTCAAAGAGTGGAAAAGGGTCTTCCGGGACTTGGGGGCCGAGCTTATCGAGATCTCGCTCCCTCACACCGAGTATGCTATCCCTACTTACTATTTGATCTCCTCCGCCGAGGCCTCGGCCAACCTCGCCAGGTTCGACGGGGCCCGCTACACGCTGAGGGCGAACGATGAAACGCTGGAAGAGCTTTATTCGGAGAGCCGGGACCGCGGGTTCGGCCCGGAGGTGAAGCGGAGGATCATGCTCGGGACCTACGCCCTTTCGGCCGGCTACTACGAGGAGTGGTATGGGAAGGCCCAAAAGGTCCGGAGGCTGATCAAGGAGGACTTCGACCGGGCCTTTGAGCAGGTCGAGCTGATCATCACTCCTACCTCGCCGACACCGGCGTTCAAGCTGGGGGAGAGGGTCAAAGACCCATTAGAGATGTATCTCTCTGATATCTATACCGTCCCGGCCAGCCTGGCCGGCCTCCCGGCGATCTCGATCCCCGCTGGGGAGGTCGGAGGCCTCCCCTTCGGGCTCCAGATCATCGCCCCTCATCTTGGGGAGGAAAGGCTCCTCCGGGCCGCCTATGCCTTCGAGCGGGGTTTCAAGCCAGCCAGGCCCAAAGGCCGAGGAGGGCCGCGGCCCCAGCGACAATCCAGAACCTGACCGTGATTTGCGGCTCCTCCAGCTCGCGGTTCGGGAGCAAGAAGCGGTAGTCAATCCCCTTGGCCCGCTCGAAATGGTGATGGAGCGGGCTCACCTTGAAGATCCGGACGCGGAAGAGCTTGTAGCTCGTCACCTGCAGCATCACCGAGAGGGCCTCGGCGACGAGGACTCCCCCGAGCAAAGGGAGGATCAAGGCCGTCCCGGAGAGCAATGAGAGCATCCCGAGGAAGCCCCCGAGGGCCATGGAGCCTGTATCCCCTAGGAAGACTCGGGCAGGGTAGCAATTGGACCAGAGGAAGCCGAGGAGCGCTCCGGCGAAGATGACCGTGGCCCCCCAGAGCTCGGGCTGGCCTTGGAGGAGAAAGAGGAAGGGAAGAAGCATGATCAAGGTCACGCCCGTGGCCAACCCATCGAGCCCATCAGTGAGGTTCATTGCGTTAGTCGTCCCGACCAAGACAAAGATTGTAAGGAGCCCATCGGCCCAAAGTGGGAGCTCGAGCCAGAGCTTAGTGAAGGGGACCTTCATCGCCGGCAGGCCGGCCGCTTTGAGGCCGAAGAAGAGCCCTAAGGCCAGGAGGAATTGGAGGAGCAGCTTATACCGGATGAGGAGCCCAAGGGAGCGCCGCTTGAGCAGCCCGAGGAGGTCGTCGGCCAGGCCGATCAGGCCATAGCCGAGGATAGCCCCCAGGAGGAGCCAGCCCCTTAAAGATACCGGCCCCGCAAATATCCAGGCTAGGAGGGAGATCGTCGCGAAGGTGATCAAGATCACAAGCCCGCCCAGCGTGGGGGTCCCCTCCTTCTTGGCATGGATCTCCGGCCCATATTCGCGGATGTGTTTCCCCAAGCCGAAGCGACGGGCAGCCCGGACGAAAGCCCCCGTCCCGAATAGCGCAAGAAGGAAGGCCCCCAGCCCGAGCATGATGTAGTCGGCCATAGGCATCAAAGGCTACACCATCAAGTCCCCCGCGCCGCCCCCGGTTGTCCCCCTCCGGAGGGAAGCGTTAGAATCCCTCGATGATCAAAGTCGGCTTCGGCCTCGACTTCCACCACTTCGCCCCCAAGAGGAGGTTGATCCTCGGTGGGGCGGAGATCCCCTACGAGAAGGGGCTGGCTGGCCACTCCGATGCCGATGTCCTGAGCCATGCGATCTGCGATGCCCTCCTCGGTGCGGCCGGGCTGGGGGATATCGGCCAGCACTTCCCTGAGAGTGACCCCAAATTCGAGGGGATCTCCAGCCTCGTCCTCCTCGAGGAGGTCCGGGGGCTCCTCCAGGCCAAGAGATATCGGATCAATAACATCGATGCCACTATCGTCGCCCAAGAGCCCAAGCTGGCACCCTACATCCCCCAGATGGCCGAGCGACTCGCCACGGCCCTCGAGATAAATAAGGAGATGATCAACATCAAGGCGACCCGACCGGAGGGGCTAGGGGCTCTAGGCCGGGGCGAGGGGCTCGCGGCTTACGCTATAGCGGTCCTAGTGGCCCCGGATAAGCTTGAGGATGTCGTTATAAGTGACGAGGAGCATGAGGCCGAGTAGGATGACGATCCCGATGTAGTGGACTAAGCCCTCTCGCTCCCTGGGGATCGGTCTCCCCCGGACCAGCTCATAAGAGATGAAGGCGATCCGCGAGCCATCGAGTCCGGGGAAGGGGATGAGGTTCATCAGCCCGATCATCAGGCTCAAGGCCGCGATGAGGGTGAAGAACGGGAGCAAGCCCTGGGCCAAGCTCTCCCCGATGAGAGAGGCGATCCCTACCGGCCCGCTGAAGGCCTCGCCTGGGGGGATCGCCCCGGTGAAGAGCCCCCGAAAGCCTAAATATAAGCCTAGGATGAGATTCTTCACCCAGAGGAAGCCGAGCCCGAGGCTCGTGGGGAACGGGACCCGGCGGGTAGCGGCGCTCCCGGTGAAGTAGACGCCGATGATATACCGGCCTTCCTCGAGCTTCGGGCGGATCGCGAACTGCCGGAGTTCGCCCTCTCGCTGGACCTCGATCCTCACCGGCTGGCCTGCCTCGCCCCTCTCCCGGACGATCCGCTGGAGTTGCTCAAGGAGGTAGACCCTCTTCCCTTCAGCACTGACGATCAAGTCGCCGGCCTGGAGGAGCCCGGACGAGGGGCTCCCCTCACTGAGCTTGAGGACCTCAAGATAAGGGACCCCGATCGAGCTGATAACGAGAAGGATGATCACCACCGCCGCGAGGAGATTCGCGATCGGCCCGGCGAGGACCATCGCCATCCTCGCGATCGGGGGCTTATTGAGGAAGAGCCGGTCCGGGGGGACTTGAGAATCCTCCTCGCTGGAGGTCTCATCCCCGGCCACACGGACATAGCCGCCGATGGGAAAGAGCCGCAAGGAATACTTGGTCTCGCGGATGCGGAATCGCAGGAGGGCCGGACCGAACCCGAGCGCTAGCTCGTGGACCCACATCTTCGCGAGCTTAGCTGCGAGGAAGTGGCCGCCCTCGTGGATCAGGACGATAAGCCCGATGGTGATCAAGAAGGCCACGCCTGTAATGAAGGCCGTCATCTCTTCTCTACGGTCATCCCTCGCGATCCACCTTTCGGGCCGTGATCCTCAAGGCCCGCTTGGTCCCCGCCGTCACCTTGTAGTCCTCGCTCAGCCTCAGGCCCACTACCCAGATGATCCCCCGCCGGTCGCAGACTAGAGGGACCCAAGCCCGCTCCTCCAAGGGGACCTTCTCATCGACGAAGAAGTCCTGCAACTTCTTCGTCCCCTTCATCCCCAGCGGGCGGAACCGATCCCCAGGCCGCCGATTCCGGACCGAAAGCGGCCTGTCTATTCTAGCGCCGTCGATCATTGCCTTCAAGGGATCACGGTCGAACTCTAACTCTAGCACCGGCTCGACCTCCTCCAGAGTGAACTGCCAGCCGAGCTGATCAAAGGTATTCTCGCCGAGCCGGAGCGGGAACTCATAGGCCAAAGGCCCGGCCTCCTTCGGCCTGGCTTTGCTACTTTTGCTGCTGAGGATGAGCCGCTCGCCTCGGCGGAGGAAAGAGAGCCCGCCGGGGAGATGGAGCTCAGCCCGCCCTTCCCCCTGGCCGCTCAGCTCCCGCATCCTCCGGAGGTGCTCGAACCCAAGATCGCGGAGGCTCCCCCGGAGACGGCGGACCGCCCCACGGAGGATGAGGGTTTGGAGAAAAGGCTCCTCCGCCAGGAGCCCCTCTCGGTTAAGGATTAGCTCGCTTTCACCCTGGGCGAGGACCATCCTCTCCAGCCGCTCCTCGGCCAGCTTCTCAAGATAGGAGGCGGCCTCACTGAGGATCTGAGCCGTCCGGGCCAAGCGAGCGGCGACCCCGGGGCGGTAGCCCTCCAGAAGGGGCAGGAGTTCGAGTCGGACCCGGTTCCGCAGGAACCTCCGCTCGAGGTTCGTCCGGTCCTGGCAGTAGCTTAAGCCCCGCTCATGGGCGAAGGCCAAGATCTCCGCCCTCGAGCAGTCGATGAGCGGGCGGATGAGCCGGCCCCGGACCGGGGCCATCCCCCTCAAGCCGGAGAGCCCCGCGCCCCGAATTAAATTGAGTAAGAGCGTCTCCACAAGGTCGTCCCGATGGTGGCCGAGGGCGATCTTCGCGGCCCCGACCTTCGCCGCAGCCTCCTCCAAGAACCGGTAGCGGACCTCTCTTGCCGCCTCCTCTAGTGAGAGGTCCCTCTCCTCAGCGTAGGTCGGGACATCCCGTGCCTCCAGAATCAGCGGGAGGCCGAGCCTCCTCGCCTCACCGGCCACGAACTCCGCATCGGCCTGGGCCTCCTCTCCCCGGATTCGATGATCAAGGTGAGCAACGGCGAGGGAGATCCCTAGCTCCTCCCGCAGCTCATAGAGGAGGTGAAGCAGGACGATCGAGTCTATCCCCCCGGAGACGGCGACCAGGACCCTCTCCCCCGGCGAGATCATCCGGTGGTCCTCGATGGTCCGGCGGACCTTTGCGATCATCCCATCGGGATTATGCCATCGAGTGGGAAGGGGTTCAACGGGAGGGATTTCCCTCCCAAACGGTGGAGCGCTAAGATCGAGGGGGAGATGATCTGGATCGACCACCTGGGCTGGGCTCTGGGAGCGGCCATCTCCCTCATCGCTTTTGGGTTCATCCTTAATGCCCTCCTCGAGCGGGAGGGCCGCGCGGCCCTTGTGGCCTCGGCTTTAGCCATCCCGGCCTGCGCCGGCTGGTTCCTCACTCTCACCTTCGTCGGGCTGGAGGGCCTCCGAGCCGGGCTCATCCTCGGCGGCCTGGCCCTGAACCTGATCCTCGCCACATTGGTGGTCCTCCCGCTCGGGGAGGAGGGAGAATTGCTGATCCTGGGGGAGCAGGAGCAGGTCGATGAGCGGGACATCATCTTCGCCCGAGCCCGCTACCGGCCAGGGACGGCAGAGTATGAAGATTACTACGCCCGCCACCCCGAGCTGAAGGAGGTGGACGACCGCTTCCGAGCCCTCCCCGAGCTGGGGGCGCCCGGAGGGCGGTATTTCGACCCTTGGCTCACGCCGCTGGCGAATGCTTCCTTCGCGTTCCTCCAGGAGGTCGGCCGCTTCGTCGACGGTGAGGTCGGGCAAGAGAGGGCTGAGCTCAATCCGGCGGAGATGGCCCGAAGGATCAAGCGGCTGGCCCGCTACCTCGGGGCCGAACTGGTGGGGATCGCCGAGCTGGAGCGGGCCTATATCTACTCCCATGTCGGCCGTGGCCCAGGGAGATATGGAGAGGAGGTCGAGCTCGACCACAAGTATGCGATCGTCATCGCCGTGGAGATGGACTGGCGGATGGTCCGGGCCGCGCCGAGCGCGCCGACCCTGTTCGAGAGTTCCCTCGAATATGTCGAGGCGGCCAAGATCGCATTGATCCTCGCCGAGTATATCCGCTCGCTCGGCCATCCCGCTCGGGCCCACATCGACGCTAACTACCAGGTGATGCCAGTCCCGTTGGCCTGGAAGGCCGGCCTGGGGGAGCTGGGGAGGCTGGGGTATTTGATCACCCCCCGGTTCGGCCCGCGGGTCCGCCTCAGCGTGGTGACCACCACCCTGCCCCTGGAGCCCGACCGGCCGATCTCCTTCGGAGTGCAGGATTTCTGCCGTCGCTGCCGGAAGTGCTCGACCAACTGCCCCTCCGGGGCGATCCCCAAAAGGGAGAAGACGATCGTCCGCGGGGTGGAGAAATGGGTCATCGACCGAGAAAGGTGTTATACCCTCTGGCGGGCTTTCGGAACGGATTGTGCCCTCTGCATGCGCGTCTGTCCCTATGGCCATCCCGCTGGCCCTATCCACAGCCTAGTCCGCTGGGCCATTCGCAGGTCAGCGGTCGCCCGGCAGATGGCCGTCTGGCTCGACGACCTCTTCTACGGCCGCCGACCTCACAGGGTCAGGGCAACCATGACCGGGCTGGAATCCCCCGCCCATCGATCGGGGCGCTAGCCTAGCGGAGGATCGGGATGAGGCCCTTTAGCTCGGCCAGCCCAAGCTCCTCCAGCTTGGCCGCTGTCGGGCCGGTCTCATCCCAGCCCCGAAGTCGGTAATACTCGTCGATCATCCTCTGCAAGACCTCATCCGGGATCGGCCGCCCCGCACTTGCCCCCCGAGGAAGGGGCCCCTTCAGCCTCTTCGGGAGGTCGTCGTCCCTGCGGGTGTAGCCCGCTCGGGCGGCGAGGATCTTCAGCAGATTGAAGTTCCTCTCGCCGATGAGGAGCATCTCCCGGGCGTCGACTTCAAGGCCGGTGAGGGCGTTCAATAGCTCCCGGATCTTGGGGTAGTTATACCCCGGCCCGGTCATCGAGGGGATGAAGACGCACATCACCAGGGAGTTGGTGAAGGAGCGGAGGTCTTCGTAGATCTTGACCACTCTTGGCTTCCCCTCCCAGGAGAAACGGTCCATCTTTTCAGTGACCCCCAGCTCGGGGGTGGGGCTCTCGACCTCCAGCATCGTGTCGTGCATCCCCTCGAGGTGGGTCGCACCCCGCGGACTGGTGGCGTAGCTTAGGCCGAGGCCGACCTTCCCTCGAGGCTCGTGCATCGGGACCTCCACACCCTTGACATGGACAGCGAAGTCCCCGCCGTATTTCTTTTCAAGATGGTCGATCCCCTTCGCCAACTCTTCACCGAGCCCCTCCCGGCGGGCGATCAGGTCGATCATCCTCAGAACCGCTCGGGCCTCACCCCATCTCAGCTCGGACTTGAGCAGCCCTCGCTCCGTCGCCTCGATGGCCCAGGCGATCGTTACCCCCGTGCTGATAGTGTCCAGTCCGTAGGCATTACACTTCTGATTGGCCAGGGCGATGGCCTCTAAGTCGTCGATGAGCAAGAGCGAGCCCAATGCCGCGACTGTCTCGTATTCCGGACCGCCGTAGCGCGGGTCGACCTCCTCGCTATCGAACTTGGCAGAGACGACCCGCTTGCAGCCGATCGGGCAGCCGGCGCAGCTATCGGCCCGGACGAGGATCGTCTCGGCCATCACCTGGCCGCTGATCGCCCCGGCACGGTCGAAGACCCCCTCCTGGAAGTTCTTGGTCGGCAAGATCCCCTGCTCGTTGAGGGTCATGACTCCCCCGGCGGTCCCGCAGCTGCGGAATCTCCGGATCCAGCGCTCACCGGCCAGTGCGAGGGCCAGCTCCTTCCTCAGCTCGAGGAAGGCCTCGCGGTCGTGGACCGGCTTCTCCTGATGGCCCAAGACGGCGATGGCCTTCAAATTCTTGCTCCCCATCACCGCCCCGAAGCCGGGCCGCCCCGCGGACCGTGTCCGGTCGTGGATGATGCAAGCAAATTTCACCAGGTTCTCCCCTGCCGGGCCGATGGCCGCGACGCGGACCTTCCCATGCCGGCGCTGGAGCTCCTCTTCGACCTCAGCGGTCTCCTGGCCCCAGAGGTCTCGAGCATCGTGCAATTCCGGTTTACCGGCGATGAGGGTCAGATAGACCGGCCGCGCGGCCCGCCCTTTGATGATCAGGCCATCGTAGCCTGAGCGACCGAGCTCCTGGCCGAGGAAGCCACCGGCGTAGGAGTCGGCGACCGCTCGGGTCTTGGGCGAGATCCCGAGCACGACATGCCGCCCCCCGCCGGCGATGCTCAAGCCCTGGAATGGCCCGGTCGCGAAGACCAGGATATTCTCCGGCCCGAGGGGGTCTAGAGCCCTGAGATCCTTATCCTTAAGCTCTTCCAGCAAGATTCGGGCCCCGATCCCCCGCCCGCCGAGGTGCCTCTTGAGCCAGCCCTCCGGGATGGAATAGTCCACGAACCGGCCTGAGGTTAGGTCCATAAGGAGATATCTGCTGAATAAACCGTCCATAGCCTCACCGCCCGAACTGATTATAGCCGAGCGCGGAGCCGCGATGAAAAGGCGAGTTGTGTCCCCAGGCCGAGGGGCTGTATAATTCTTCTTCGGATCAGCACAGACGGAAAAGATGAGCAAGTATGTCTTCGTGACCGGCGGAGTCCTCTCCGGCTTGGGGAAGGGGATCACCACCTCCTCGATCGGGCTACTCTTGAAGTCCCGGGGGATCAAGGTGACGGTGATCAAGATCGACCCCTACCTCAACTGCGATGCCGGGACGATGAACCCCTACCAACACGGGGAGGTCTTCGTCCTGGAGGATGGGAGCGAGCTGGACCTCGACTTCGGGAATTATGAGCGGTTCCTGGACATCGAGCTGACCGGCGACCATAACATCACCACGGGAAAGGTCTACCTCAAGGTGATCGAGAAGGAGCGGCGGGGCGACTATCTCGGCCAGACGGTCCAGATCATCCCCCATGTCACCGACGAGATCAAGCGGAATATCACTGAGGTGGCCGAGCGGTCCGGAGCGGAGGTGACGATCGTCGAGCTGGGCGGGACCGTGGGAGATATCGAGTCGATGCCCTTCCTCGAGGCGGTCCGTCAGCTCCAGCAGGAGGTGGGGAGGGGGAACTCGGCCGTCGTCCATGCCACACTCGTCCCGATCCTCGGGCCGGTGGGAGAGCAGAAGACCAAGCCGACTCAGCATTCAGTCCGCGAACTCAGAGCGATCGGGATCCAGCCGGACATCATCGTCGGACGGAGCGAAGAGCCCCTGAAGGAGCATATCAAGGAGAAGATCGCCCTCTTCTGCAATGTCCCCAAGAGGGCAGTGATCAGCGCTCCTACCGCTAGACTAGCTTACCAGGTCCCGCTATTCTTCGCCGAGCAGGGGCTGGCTGAGCTCCTCTTGGAGAGATTGGAGCAAGAGCCCCGGGGCGAGGACCTCTCTGCCTGGCAAGCCTTCCTCGACCATGCCCTCCACCCCCAGCGGGAGCTGACCATCGCGCTCGTCGGGAAGTATACTGAGCTCACTGATAGCTACTTGAGCTATACTGAGGCCCTCATCCATGCCGGGGCGGAGCTCCGGACAGGCGTCAATATCAAGTGGATCGAGGCTGAGGACTTCGCCCCTGACTTGCTGGAAGATGTGGCGGGTGTGATCGTCCCCGGCGGGTTCGGTGAGCGGGGGACGAAGGGGAAGCTCCAGGCGATCCGGCTCGCTCGGGAGAGGGGGCTCCCCTTCCTCGGGATCTGCTTCGGGTTCCAGTTAGCGGTCGTGGAGTTCGCCCAGAATGTCTTGGGCTACAAGCGGGCCAATAGCACCGAGGTCGACCCCCAGGCCAATCCCCCGGTGATCGACCTCCTCCCGGAGCAGCGGGAGGTCCAGGAGAAGGGTGGGACGATGCGGCTGGGGGCCTCGCCGATCTTGCTCGAGCCGGGCTCGCTGGCCCAGCGGCTCTACGGCCGAGAGGAGATCAGCGAGCGCCATCGCCACCGCTATGAGGTTAACCCCGAATTCGTCCAGGAATTAGAGGCCGGCGGCCTCCGCTTCTCCGGGAGGTCGCCCGACGGGCGGATGGAGATCGGCGAGCTGCCGGACCACCCCTTCTTCATCGCCTCTCAATTCCATCCGGAGTTCAAGTCCCGCCCGACCCGGCCCCATCCGCTCTTCCTCGGCTTCCTCGAAGCATGTCTCGCACGGGGATCGGCTTGAGCTTGACCCTGATGACCCTCGCGGCCCTCGCCGGCGGACTTTCCCTTTTATTCCGACCCGGTCTGCCTCCCCAAAGGTCAGAGGGGCCGGAGATCGCGGTCCTCTCGCCGACCATGACGAAGTTCGATGAAGCAGGCCGGCGGCTCTGGGAGCTCGAGGCGGAGACGATCACCCTCGAGCGGGAGGATGATCGGGCGAGGGCGGAGGCCGTCCGGCTGAAGTTCTTCCGCGGCGCGGCGCGCCACGAGGAGGTCGCACTCGTGGTGACGGCCGCCCGGCTCTCCTTCTATAGCGGCGGGGAGCTGGAGCTAGAAGGAGGGATCACAGCTCGCGACGACCGTGGTCTGGAATTCCGGACCGAGCGGGCCCGCTGGGACCCGCAGCGTGGGGTCCTGAGCGGTGACCTCGAGGTGGAGATCGCTCGAGGCGAGGAGCGGCTCTCCGGGCGAGGGTTCGAATACACCCCGGAGGAAGGGAGGCTCGCGGTCCATGAAGCGGAGCTGATCCTCGTCCCGAGTGGGGATTGATGCTACAGGTCGAGGGGCTAGTCAAGAGCTTCAGCGGCCGGAGGGTCGTCGATGGGGTCTCTCTC
>JBBIJD010000032.1:0-9282 GCA_037446135.1 Candidatus Fraserbacteria bacterium | reverse complement strand
CGGAAGAACTCTACGACGAACCGCACCAGGGAATAGGCGACCAAGTAGAAGGAGACGATGAAGCCGTCCTTGTATTCGCGCTTGCGGAGCCACCACCAGAGCAGAGCGAAGATGATCAGGTTCCCGACCAACTCGTAGAGCATCGCTGGGTGGAGGCGATAGGTATCGAGCGGAGGCGTTGTGTGCGCATAAGAGTAGGCCGGAGTCCCTCGGGCGAACTCTAGCCCGAAGGGGGCATGCAAGTAGGTCTTGATCCCGTAGGCATCACCGTTGAGGAAGTTCCCCAGTCTCCCTAGCGCTTGGCCCAAGATCACCGAGGGGGCGACGGCATCAGCAAAGCGCCAGAAGGGGACCCCCTTCCATCTGGCGAAGATGAGGAGGGCGATCACCCCACCGATGAGGCCGCCGTGGATCGCCAGACCCCCCTCCCAGATCTTGACGATATTGATGGGATTCCGGCTGTAGTTCTCCCAGAGGAAGGCTACATAGTAGAGCCGAGCGAAGATGATCCCCAACGGGACGGAGATCAGGACGAAATCAAGGATGTCGTCCGTCTCCAGCTTTAGGCCCTTCCGCTTGGCCTCGGCCCTGGTAAGGAAGATCGCGACGACGATGGCGATGACATACATCAGGCCGTAGTAGCGGACGGTGAACTGCTGGCCGAATAACTTGATGGTGAACGCTATCGGATGCATCTCGCCTCCTTCATCTCTCGAGCTTTATACAAGATCACTCTCAGCACCACTACGGTGCCGTTCCACCCAGTCGGTCCAGTTTAAGCGATCGCCGCTCCTCGGTCAATATCTCCCCGAGCTTAAGGATAAATTATAATCTTGCTCGTGAAGCACTGGAGCTTGGCCCCCTTGAGCGGAGCGCTCTTGGCCCTCAGCTTCCCCGGGTTCGGGCTGAACTTCTTGGTCTGGTTCGCCCTCATTCCTCTCTTCTTCGCCCTAGAGGAGAGGAGTTATAAGGCAGCCTTCGGGCGGGGCCTCCTCGGGGGGATAGCCTTCTTCGGGGTCCTCCTCCACTGGCTCTGGACTTTAAAGGAATGGACCGGGCCGGCGATCTTCCCTCTCTACCTCCTGCTCATCCTCTACCTCAGCCTCTATTGGGGAGCCTTCACCCTGGGCTACGAGTTCTTCAAGCGGCGGCTCGGCCCGCTCGGACTCGCACTGGCCGTCCCGGCCATCTGGATCCTTCTGGAATTCGCAAGGGTCTCGGGCCGGTTCGGCTTCGCCTGGGGCGATCTCGGCTATGCCCTCTATCGCCGGGTTGAGCTGATCCAGCTCGCCTCGCTCACGGGGGCTCTCGGATTATCGTTCGTCATCGTCTGGATCAACTACCTCCTCTTCCTGGCCCTGAGGGGAAGGGACTGGCGGGCCCTCGCCGGAGCGATCCTCATCTTCGCACTCCTCTTCAGCTACGGCGCGGCTGCCATGCGCCACCAACTAAAGGGACGGGAACTCCGCGTGGCCCTGATCCAGCCGAATCTCCCCCAGGAGCGGAAGTCCGATCCCCGGAACCTGGAGGAGTTCCTGAGGGTCTATCTCGCCCTTTTGGGCAAAATCGATCCAGCCAGGGCAGAGCTGGTGATCCTGCCGGAGACGATCCTCCCCGCTTACCTCCTGCAGCAAGCGGAATACCTCGAGCCGTTCAGCAGGTTCGCCCAGAAGAACAGTCTCTACCTCCTGTTCGGGACGCTCGACTACCGCCAGGAGAGGTTCTACAACACCGCGGCCTTGCTCTCGCCGCAAGGGGAGATCGTGGCGCAGTATGACAAGGTCCAGCTCGTCCCGTTCAGCCCGGAGTATCTCCCGCTCCGGGCCCAATTAGAGCGCTTGGGGTTCGCCTGGCTCATCCGCGAGCTCGCGCCCGTGGACCTCACCCCCGGGCGGGGCTTCTTCTCACTGGAGTCGTCCTTGGGGAAGATCGCCACCAACATCTGCTTCGAGTCGAGCTTCTCGCACATCTCCCGGGGATTCGTCCGGAATGGGGCTGAGCTCTTAATCACCCTCACTAACGACGCCTGGTTCAAGCGGAGCCTTGCCTTACCTCAGCATTTCTCCTTTGGCGTCCTCCGGGCGGTGGAGACGGGCCGCTGGTTCGTCCAGGCCGCGAACACCGGGATCTCCGGGATCATTTCCCCAAAGGGGGTGATCGTCCATAGCTCAGGGGTCGAGACCGAGGAGATCCTCCAAGGGCAGGTCGAGCTCCTGTCCGGCCGGACCTTCTACGCCCGATTCGGCGATTGGCTCGTCTATCTCTCCTTGCTCTACCTGCTGGCGGCCTCGATTGCCTCTGTTATCGCAGGATCAGCGCGCCGAAGGCCCCGCGTGACTGACCCCTTAAAGGGTGAATGATGGTGTCTGCGGCTCCTCTATCGAGAACGAAGGTGTCTGAGTCCAGCCCGGAGCGGTTATCCCCAAATCTAAGAGGAAAGCACGATAGGGGTTCTCATCGGCCTGCTTCGCGGTCACGACAGCCGCCCCCTCATCGGGAATGCAGTCGGTGGGGTTGGTGTCATCGCCCTGGACTGAGTTCAAGTAAGTTACGCCGTCGTCCCCTTCAAGGTCGGCGAGTGGGATGCTCAACATGAGAGTCTCTCCGGCTAATAATGTAGGGGTGGCGTCCCCGACATCGGTAAAGGTCGCATCGTAGATGTCATAATTACCGGCCGCATTCCTGTAGAAGAGTGAGACGAAGAAGTCGACCCCGTTAGCCGATGGGGGTAGCGATGGGCAGTAGAAGGAGTTCGCTGAGGGGATGCCGGTAGCCGGATCTTCATCGGTATCGAGGGTGATGAAGCCCGCGAGGTCTCCAGCCCCGACGAGGTGGCCTGGACCGGGAATCGTGATGAGTTTGGTCGAAATTGGGCTGAGGGTGATAGTGATAGTCAGGGTCGTCGATGTGCGGGAACTCTTGAGTGTCCAGATATCATAGGTCCCTGGACCGAAGGCATCATCTATGGGATCGATCAAGCCGGCGGTGAAGGGTGGCTTGATGGTGACGATCGCGAAGCCGGTGATGCTAGGGTAGCCAGTGCGGGTGGCGGTGATCGTGGCATTAGTGACCTCGGTCACGCTCGAAGGGGCGGTGTAAACTCCTCCCGGAGTGATCGTCCCGGGGCCACTACTGACGGCCCAGGTCACTGGCACAGGGGCTCCGGAGGAATTAGTGGCCGTGAAGGTGACGCTCCCTCCCGGCTCGAGGATCACAGCGTTTGGAGTGACGATTAACATCGCCATCTGGGTGCATCCGAGCGGGAGCAAGCTCATGATCCCCAAGATCGCCCAGGTTAAAATAACCTTCTTATGCATTTTATATTTCCTCCTTAATCTCTAGCTTTCTGATCCGCATATCTATCACCTCTCACCTTCATCGGCCCACCTAGACCTAGACTAGGGGAGCTGAGACCTCAACCAATATAAATGTGGATCACCTCGGGCTGAGAGGAAGGGGGTCAATCGGGCTGCGGGAGTTCGTCACCGATCGTCGTGCTCGGTGTCGGTCGGCTCCTCAGTGCTGAATAATTCCTGATAGAACCGCTGGAGGAAGAGCTGGCGGTCCTCGGCCTTGATCAGGTCGGAGCGGCCGTGGAGGATGATCCCTAAGGCGAACGGCGAGGGGGTCGGGGAGATCCGCCCCTCGAGGGCGATCTTCCCCTCCCGGATCTCTTGCAAGATCTGCTCAGCCCCGGCGATATCCATGGCGTCCTCGAGGACTTCACGATAGGCCTCCTTGAGGACGGGGAAGTTCCGTTCGTCCTCCAGCTCTTCTACAGCGCTCTGGAGGAGCTGGGCCTTCATCTGCTGGCTCCCCACCGACTTCCTATTCCCCATGTAGTTCTTGAGGATCATCAGTGCCCGGGCAGCACAGTGGCGGAACCGCCGCTTCAGGATCTCGGTGCCGTAGAGCGCATCCTCGAGGGTCTCCCGGAGGTCCCGCTCTAAAAGGAGCGCGAAGCCCTCCATCACCTTCACCTCTCCCTCGTATCCCAGGGCGAAACCGTGGTCCGTGACCATCAGCTCGACATCCCGGTCCTCGCGGCGGGCGATCACCCAGGCGAGGGCTCGTGCGAGGGCCTCATTGACCCTCCTTCCATAGAGGGCATGGAAGACCGCCCAGCTCTTCCGCCCCTCGCGGTAGCGCTCGATGAGGAGCTTATAGCGATGAGGGATGACGGAGTAGCGGCGCTGGGCCTCGAAGTAGTTGTAGAGCGACTCCAGGGTCTTCCCCTCCAGGTGGAGGTAATCCCGGATGAAGGCCTTGACCTCCTCCACTGGGCGGCCCTCTTCGAACAGTCGGCTCATCTTGTAGCGGAACTCCTGGATCTCCAGCGCCAGGTCGAAGGAGAGGGGGAGCATCTCGGAGAACCAGGAGGGGACGGTCGGGCTCTTCCCCGCCACCGGCTCGACCTGAGCGGTCATCCCCCGAGAATACTTGAACTGGTAAGTCTCGCCACCGAGGACGAAGATGTCCCCTTTTCTTAAATACTCTAGGAAGGCCTCCTCGATCTGGCCGATCCGCCGCTCGCCATGCTTGACTGTCACATAGGACTCATCAGGGATCGTCCCCACATTGGTCATGTAGATCACTCTCGCCAGGCGGCCCCGCTTCCCCAGTCTCCCGGTCACCTTATCGAACCAGATCTTGGCGTAGACCCGCCGGTCCTCGAGCGAGACATACTCCCCGGCGAGATACTCCAGGACCCGTTCGAAATCCTCCCTTTTCAGGTTCTCAAAGCTATAGCTCCTCGTGACCATCTCCCAGAGGTCCGCGACATAGGTCGGGCCATCCATGAGGATCCCGAAGATCTGCTGAGCCAGGACATCGAGGCAATTCTTGGGGATGTAGATCCGATCGAGCCGGTCCTCCTTCACCCCCTTCAGCATCACCGCGCACTCCAAGAGGTCATCCTGATCGGTCACGATCGCTCGCCCTTTGATCCGGTCATGGAGCTTGTGGCCGCTCCTTCCGACCCGCTGGAGGGCTCGGGTGACCGACTTCGGCGAGCCCAATAAGATTACAAGATCGATGTAGCCGATGTCGATCCCCAGCTCGAGCGAGGTCGAGCTGACCGCGGCCTTCAGCTCGCCCCGCTTGAGCCGCTCTTCCAACCCGAGCCGGAGCTCCCGCGAGAGGGAGCTGTGGTGGGCCCCGATGAGCTCGACCAACTCAGGCCGGCGCTCCTTCAATTGATAGACGACCCGCTCAGTCCGGGAGCGGGTATTCGTGAAGATGAGTGTGGTCTGGTGCTCTTCCACGAGCTTTGCGATCAGCTCATAGAGGTTCCCGTAGAGCTCCCCGGCGGAGCAGGTGATGAAGTCCTCGACCGGGCTGAGGACCTCGAGATCCAGTCCTTTCGCGAATCGGGCATCAACGATTACGCAGTCCCTGTAGGGATCGGCCCCGTCCTCGGCCAGCCCCTCGAGCTCACGCCCATACCGCCGCCCGACGAGGAACTTCGCGACCTCTTCCAAGGGATGGATCGTGGCCGAGAGGCCAATCCGGATGAACTCCGTCAACTCCGCGAGCCGCTCCAAGGAGAGCGAGAGGTGGGCTCCGCGCTTGTTCTCCGCCAGGGCATGGACCTCATCGATGATGGCCCACTTGATCCGCCGGAAGTGGCTCGAGAAGAGCTTCGAGGTGAGGGCGATGGCAAACGATTCGGGAGTGGTGATCAGGATATGAGGCGCTTTCAGGACCATCCGTCGCTTCCGCTCCGCTGGGGTATCGCCGGTCCGGACCTCGACCCGGATCCCCAGGTCTCGCCCGGCAAGGGAGGCCAGCTCGCGGAGCGGCTCTTTTAAGTTCCGCTCGATATCGTTCCCCAGAGCCTTCAATGGGGAGATATAGAGGGCGTAGATCCTGTTCTCCAACTCTTTCCGCTCGGCTAAGGCCACCAGCTCGCTGAGGATCGCCAGGAAGGCCGCCAGGGTCTTCCCCGAGCCGGTCGGGGCCGAGATCAGGCAGCTCTTGCCCTGGTGGATCAAAGGGATAGCGAACCTCTGGGGGGAGCTAAACTCTTTGAATCTCGAGGAGAACCACTCCCGCACCAGGGGATGGAGGGCCTCAAGGAGCTCATCATCGCTGAAGGGCTCGCGGCGGAAGGTGATCATCGCCCCAGGATTCTAACTTGACCTGGGGGACCATTCAAGGAGGCTCAGCTTTCTTTATCTCATCTCGGCCAGCGCACGATCTTCAGCCCCACCTTGGCCAACCCCTTCTCTACCATCCCTAGCTCCTTGGCCGCGCCGTAGGAGAGGTCGATGATCCGCCCCTCGATGAACGGCCCGCGGTCGTTGATCCTCACCACAACGCTCCTCCCAGTCTCAAGGTCCACGACCTTGACGATCGTCCCGAAAGGGAGGGTCTTGTGGGCCGCGCTGATCCCATACATGTCGTAGATCTCGCCGCTGGCCGTCCGCTTCCCGTGGAAGCCCGGCCCATACCAGGAGGCGATCCCGACCTCATAGTAGCTGTTGGCCACCATCGCGGCGGCCAGCCCGAGGACCAAGATGAAGGTCGCCACGCCGAAGATCAGTATCTCGCGCATCTCTTACTCGAGCGGAGTTCCCGCCGTGAGCGGCTCCTGAGGAGCTTGGAATCGAGATGATCATAGAGGATATGGAGGGTATTCGGCAGATAGAGCCCGAGCCCGATCATCCCCAAGATCTCCTTACTGACCCGGACTTGGAGATGGGGGTTCGCTCGCAGGCCGAGATAGTTTAAGACGAGGACCGCGAGCAAGCCGAGCAGGAAGAGGTAACCGATCCGGGTGAGCGGGCCGAAGAGGAGGTTATGGCTGAGCCCGCGATGCTTGAAGACTTTAGTGTAGGGGATCCAGATGAACCCGAGGGGCCGCCAGCGCCGCCGGGCATCGTTGCTCCGCAGATCGAGGTCCGGGGAGAGCCAGAGGCTGGAGAAGAGGTAGGCCGCCCCGAAAGTCAAGAGGCCCGGCCAATCTTGCCCCAGGAGCCGGAGCCCGATGAGGGCCGGGGGGAGCAGGAACAGCTCCAACTGCAGATGGCGTCTGCCCGAAGGCATCCGATCAGATCACCCAATGGGGATGATCGCTCGGCCTCTCTTGACATGGAAGGACAGCCGTCCGCGCGAGGGGGCCTTCCCGCCCTGCCCGCGCCTTGACAGTCCCCAGGGCCGGTCGATACAATAAGGGCGGTCTAGCAATCAATCCAAGAGAGTGCTAAAGAGGAGGTCAGGCATGGTGAAGAAGCCGAGACTCAAGCCGTTGGGGAACAGGGTCTTGGTGAAACGGCTCGAAGAGGAGGAGGCGGGAGGGATCGTCCTCCCCGCCGATGTCGAGCGGGATGAGAAGTATATCAAGGCTGAAGTGATCGAGGTCGGGACGGCGGAGAAGATGGAGGTCGCCAAGGGCGACAAGGTCATCCTCGCCAGCTTCGGTGGGACGGAGATCGAGCTCGATGGCGAGGAATATCTGGTCGTCAAGACGACCGATATCTTAGCCAAGCTGGAATAAGCAGGAGAAGGAGGAAGCACTATGGCCAAGAACAAGTATAAGGAAGTCCTCTTCAACGAGGAGGCCCAAGAGCGGCTGAAGCGCGGGGTCCAGCGGCTCACCGATGCTGTGCGGGTCACCCTCGGGCCCAAAGGTCGGAATGTGATCATCGACAAGGCCTTCGGGGCCCCGAAGATCACCCATGACGGGGTGACGGTGGCCGAGGAGCAGGAGTATCAGGACGAGTTCGAGAACATGGGGGCTCAGCTCGTCAAGCAGGTCGCCAAGGAGACGAACGAGGTCGCCGGCGACGGGACGACCACGGCCACGATCCTCGCCCATGCGATCATCATGGAGGGCTTGAAGTCCGTGGCTGCGGGCTACAACCCGATGCTGATCAAGCGCGGGCTGGATAAGGCGGTCGAGGTCGTGGTCGAGGAGCTGGAGAAGCAGAGCAAGCCCCTGAAGAAGAAAGAAGAGATGGCCCGCGTGGCCACCATCTCCTCCAATGATGAGGAGATCGGGCGGATCATCGCCGATGCCATGGAGAAGGTCGGCGAGGACGGGGTGATCACGGTCGAGGACTCCGACACGATCAACACCTACTATGAAGTCGTCGAGGGGATGCAGTTCGACCGGGGCTACCTCTCCCCCTACTTCGTGACGAACGCGGAGAAGATGGAGGCCGAGCTGAAGGAGCCCTACATCCTGATCACCGACCAGGAGTTGAAGAAGGCGCGGGAGCTCCTCCCGGTCCTCGAACGGGTCGCCCAGGAGGGGAAGCCCTTGCTGGTGATCGCCAACGAGGTCGAGGGGGAGGCCCTCACGACCCTGGTGATCAACAAGCTCAAGGGGACCTTGCAATCGGTCGCAGTCAAGGCCCCTGGATTCGGTGACCGTCGCAAAGCGATGCTCGAGGACATCGCGATCCTCACCGGCGGGAAGGTGATCGCCAAGGACGCCGGGATGAAGATCGAGGACGCGACCCTCGACATGCTCGGGCGGGCCGAGCGGGTCGTCGTCAGCGATGATGACACCACGATCATCGGCGGGAAGGGCGAGAAGGTCGCGATCGAGGGCCGGATCAACCAGATCAAGAAGCAGATCGAGACGACCGACTCCGATTACGACAAGGAGAAGCTCCAGGAGCGGATGGCCAAGCTCGCCGGCGGGGTGGCGATCATCAAGGTCGGGGCCCCGACGGAGACGGAGCTAGAGGAGAAGAAGCATCGGATGGAGGACGCCCTGGAGGCGACCAAGGCCGCGGTCGAGGAGGGGATCCTCCCCGGCGGTGGGGTGGCTCTCCTTAGGGCAGCCAAGGCCCTAGAGAAGCTCCAGCTCGATGGAGACGAGCAGGTCGGGGTGAAGATCCTCATGAAGGCCCTGGAGGAGCCGACGAAGCAGCTGGCGGAGAACGCCGGCTATGAGGGCTCGATCGTGGTGGAGAAGATCAAGTCCATGGAAGACGGGATCGGGTTCGATGTCCTCAAGGAGGAGTATGTAGACATGTTGAAGGCGGGGATCATCGACCCGACCAAGGTCACCAAGTCCGCGGTCCAGAACGCCGTCTCAGTCGGCGGGCTCCTCTTAACGACCGGTGCGGTCGTGGCCCAGATCGAGGAGAAGAGCCCCGCGGCGGCGATGCCGCCGTCTCCGGAGATGTATTAGCGGCCGGCCCTTCGGGGCTCAAGCCGAGGCAAGACAAGATTAGGCCACTAAATTGGCCAGACCTGTGATCGGCGTAGCCTTGGGCGGAGGTGGAGCCCGAGGCTACGCCCATATCGGTGTCTTAAGGGTCCTCCAGC
>JBBIJD010000031.1:0-20822 GCA_037446135.1 Candidatus Fraserbacteria bacterium | reverse complement strand
GGAGGTCGAGAAGCAAGGGCTCGAGCTCGGCCTCTTCTGGCTCACCCTCCCGGCCATAGCCGTCGGCTACTTCCTCGCGATGGCCTTCCGGAGATAGAGACCGATCGGCCTCAAGTGGGCTGAGCTGCCCGGCAGAGCAGACCGGTTGCAAAGCCGTTGTTGAGCTGTTATCTTGGGCAAGCTGCTGGCTGAAGGAGGGACAATGAGGACAGGCTATTGCGCCGAGCTCTCCGCCCATGATGAGGGGAAGGAGGTCGAACTCTTCGGCTGGGTCCACCGCCGGCGCGACTTGGGTGGGATCATCTTCATCGACCTCCGGGACCGCTCGGGGCTGATCCAATTGATCTTCAATCCCCATCAAGGAGAGGCGCATCGCCTCGCCCGCTCGCTCGACCGCGAGGATGTCATTCAAATCAGGGGCATTATCCGTCGCCGGAGTGAGGAGAACATCAATCCGAACCTCCCGACCGGGGAGATCGAAGTGGAGGTCCGCGAGCTCCGCCTCTTGAATAAGGCCCGGCCGCTCCCCTTCCAGATCCAGGACGAGGTGGAGGCCCGTGAGGAGACGAGACTGGAATATCGCTATCTCGACCTCCGCCGCCAGAGGATGCAACAGAACCTGATCCTCCGCCATAAGGTGATCCTGGAGATCCGGAAGTTCCTCGATGCTCGGGGGTTCATCGAGATCGAGACCCCCATGCTCACCAAGTCCACCCCCGAGGGAGCCAGGGACTACTTGGTCCCGAGCCGGACCTTCCCCGGGCGGTTCTTCGCCCTGCCGCAGTCGCCCCAGCTCTTCAAGCAGATCCTGATGATCGCCGGCTTTGATAAGTATTTCCAGATCGCCCGCTGCTTCCGGGACGAGGACCTCCGGGCCGACCGCCAGCCGGAGTTCACCCAGCTCGACCTAGAGATGGCCTTCATCAGCCAAGAGGAGCTCCTGGCCCTGGTCGAGGAGCTGGTCTGCCACATCTTTCGGGAGGTCTTGGACCAAGAGCTTCCCCGGCCCTTCCCCCGATTGAGCTACCAAGAGGCCCTCGCCCGCTTCGGGAGCGACAAGCCGGATATGCGCTTCGGGCTGGAGCTCCGCGAGGTCTCCGATCTCTTCAAGGACTCTGAATTCCGGATCTTCCGGGAGACGATCGCCTCCGGAGGGCTTGTGGTCGGGCTCAATGCCCCCGGCTTGGGCCGTTACTCCCGCCGCGAGCTGGATGAGCTGGAACGGGTCGCTAAGAGCTTTGGCGCGAAGGGGCTCATCTCGCTCAAGTTCGGCCAGGAGGGCGTGGAGTCGGCGACGGCGATCGCCAAGTTCCTCAGCCCGGAGCTGGTCAGAAGGCTCCAAGAGCGGTTCGAGGCCGCCCCGGGTGACCTTCTCCTCCTGGTGGCGGACGACGAGCCCCGTCGGGCGAGGGAGGCCCTCGGTGGCCTCCGCTTGGAGCTGGCGAGGCGGGAGAAGCTCGCCTCCGCGCTGGCGGGCTGGAAGTTGCTCTGGATCGTCGATCCACCGCTCTTCGAGCTCGATGAGCGAGGGGCCATCACGAGCACTCATCACCCCTTCACCATGCCTAAGGCGGAGGACCTCGAGCTGTTGGAGAAGGAGCCCCTCGCGGTCCGGGCCGATGCCTACGACCTGGTCCTCAACGGCTCGGAGATCGCCGGGGGCTCGATCCGGATCCATCGCCGGGACCTCCAGAGTCGGATCTTCAAGATCTTAGGGCTCTCCGAGGCCGAGGCGGAGGAGAAGTTCGGGTTCTTCCTGAGGGCCCTGGAATATGGGGCCCCGCCGCATGGAGGGATCGCCTTCGGCCTGGACCGGCTGATCATGCTGATGGCCGGAGCGGAGTCGATCCGCGAAGTCATCGCCTTCCCTAAGACGCTCACGGCCTACTGCCCGCTCACTGGCGCTCCCTCGCCGGTGCGGGAGGAGCAGCTCAAGGAGCTGGGGCTCGCCTTGGTCAAAGCCGAGGCCCCTCGGGAGGGAGCTAGGCCCTCGCCCGCCCGCGGCGGAGGGGCCTTCAAAGCCAAGGTGGACCGCGAAGCGGTGGATCGCGAGGAACGCTCCTCCTAAGCTATAATGAGACGGGATGGTCCGCAAGACGAAGGCGCGGGCGCGGAAGCTCCTCATTTTGGCCCTGGCGGGGGCATTGCTCGTCGTTGTCTTGCTCCTTGCCCCGAGCCTCTCTCATCTCCAGTTCGCAGGGGCTAAGCGCCTCCCCTCTCCAGAGCCGAGTGGGGTCCCGGAGAGCGGGCCGGCCCCGACCCTCGATTTTGAGCTCCTCTGGCGGCTCTTCATTTGGATCGTCTTGGCCCTCCTCCCCTTCTCCATCATTGCTCTCTTCATCTGGCCGGAAGAGTTCAAGCTCGTCCTCATTCGGGTCATCACCGTGACGCTCCTCTTGATCATCCTCTTCTTCTCCATCCGGGCGCTCAAGGGCCTTCTGGAGCGGCTCTCCCTGCCGGCGGAGGGCCCGAGCATGAGCGGGGCTGGCACGACCGGGCCGGTCGGGGCGGAGGAGCTCCAGTTCGGCGAGGTCCAGGCCCCCCGCTGGACAGTCTTCCCCTTCCTCCTCATCGGGCTAGGGGTATTGGCTCTGATCGGTTGGCGGTTGAAGCGGCTCTTCCGCGCTCGCGGGGGAGGGCCGCTCACGGAGCTGGCGGCCCTCGCTGGGGCCGCGGCCGGGGAGCTCGAGGCCGGGGCCGACCTGCGGGATGTCGTCCTCCGCTGCTACCGCGAGATGAGCCGGCTCCTGAGCGAGCGCGAGAAAGTCCCCTTCACTCAGGCGATGACGGCGCGGGAATTCGAGGAGCGACTCCGCTGGGTCGGGGTCCGAGATGACCATGTAACCCGGCTCTCAAGGCTCTTCGAGTTCGTCCGCTATGGCGGGCGAACGAGCGGCCCCAAGGAGGTGGCCGAGGCGATCGCCTGCTTGGAAGCGATCGAGGCGGCCTACGGAGGAGGAGATGGGAGAGCGGCTTAGGCTTAGGAAGCGATGGGCCTTGCTCCTCGCCGGCGCGGCCATCCTGCTCCTCGCCGGGGCCCTGACGCTCGTGGCGGGGGAGTTCGTCCGCGACCAGCTCATCCGGCCGCTCCTCTTCCTCTTCCAGGTGATCGGACTCTATCTGCGGGCCATCCCCCAGTTCGGGCTCTGGGCGGTCCTCTTGCTCCTCCTCGTCCTCTTCGGACTATACTCCATCCACGGCCTCCGGCTGGCCGAGGCGCGGGCCCGACGAGAAAAGGGGCCCATGCCGCCGCCCCCAGCGGGGCCACTCATGGAGCTGGCCGAGCGGATCGCTCTCGCCGGTCATGGAGAATACTTCAAGTGGCGCCTCCGGCGGGAACTACGCGATCTTCTCGTGGCGCTCCTCGCCTGGCGGAGGGGGATCACCCCAGAGGAGGCCCTCCGGCTCATCCGGGCCGAGGCCGAGGACTGGCCCCCCGAGGTCGAGCCACGACTGAAGGAGTTCTTTCAGGGCCCGAAGCGGGGTCATCCCTTCCTCCTCCGCCCACGGCCTCGGCGACGGGATAGCAGCTTTGAGGAGGAGTTGGCCGCCGCGGTCTATCACCTCGAGCGACTGGCGGGTCGGCCGGCCGAGCCGATCGAAGGAGAGAGATGGAGCTCAATGAGGTGAGCGAGCGGTGCTCAAGGATCATCGCCGAGGTCGAGCGGGCGGTGATCGGGAAGCGAGCGGTCCTGGAGATGGTAATGCTGGGCATCCTCTCCGGCGGGCACATCCTCTTCGAGGACTACCCCGGACTGGCCAAGACCCTCACAGCCAAGTCGTTCGCCGCCGCCTTGGGGCTGGAGTTCAAGCGGATCCAATTCACTCCAGACCTCCTGCCAGGGGATGTGACCGGGACGCACATCTTCAACCAGAAGACCGGGGAATTCGAGCTGAAGCGCGGGCCGATCTTCGCCAACATCGTCTTGGCCGATGAGATCAACCGGGCCCCGCCGAAGACCCAGGCGGCCCTCCTCGAGGCGATGCAGGAGTATCAGGTGACCTTGGAGGGGGAGACCCTCCGGCTCCCGGAGCCGTTCATCGTGATCGCCACGGAGAACCCGATCGAGTATGAGGGGACCTTCCCTCTCCCCGAGGCCCAGATCGACCGGTTTATCATGAGGCTGGAGATCGGCTACCCCGGCCATGAGGAGGAGATCGAGATCCTCCGCCGACGCCGGGCGAGAAGGACGGACGAGGTCCGACTCGAGCCGGTCATCGACGGTGCGGAGCTCCTGGAGATGCGGGCCGCCCTGGAGGGGGTTTACCTCGACCCCGATATCGAGGATTATATCGTCTCGTTGGTGGAGGCGACTAGAAAGGACCCACAGGTCTACCTGGGGGCCTCGCCTCGGGGCTCATTGGCCCTGATGAAGCTCTCTAGGGCGAAGGCGGCCCTCGAGGGGCGGGACTTCGTCCTCCCCGACGATGTCAAGGCCGTGGCCGAGCCAGCGCTGGTCCATCGGCTGATCTTGAAGCCGGAGCTGTGGATGCGCGAGCTCGCGGCGGAAGAGGTGATCGAGCGAGCCCTCGCGACTGTCCCTGTCCCCAAGGTCGACTGATGCTGGAATTCCGCTCCTTCCCCCTCTGGGCCACGCTCATCTTGCTCCTCCTCGCCGCCGGGCTCCTCCTCCGCCGCGGGGAGATCCTCCTCTTGATCCTTCCCAGCCTCGCTTACTTCATCGCCGGGCTCTGGGCCAACTCCTCCATCGCTCCGATCAAGTTGGTCGCGAAGCGGACGCTCTCGCACCGCCAGCTCGCAGGCCGTGAGGAGGCGATGGTCCGCGTCGAGGTGCGGAATGAGGGGCCGCGCCGGCTGAGCGAGGTCCGGCTCCGCGACCGGCTCCCCCCGGGCCTCACCGTCTTGGAGGGCGAGACGGGGTTGGTGACCTCGCTCTTGCCGGGCGAACGCGTGGAGCTGGAGTATCGCGTGACCGCGATGCGAGGGCGGTTCATCTTCGAGGGAGTCGAGGCGGCTGTGGCCGATAGCCTCGGGCTCAACCTCCTCGAGCTGGAACTCCCCTGCCGGGGCGAGCTCTTTTTCGTCCCGCGGTTCGAGGAGCTCCGGGACATCACGCTCGCTCCACGGCGGACGCGGGTCTATTCCGGGGTCGTCAAGGCCCGGCTCGGCGGGACAGGAGTCGAGTTCTATGGGACGCGGGAGTATTCCCAGGGCGATGAGCTCCGGCGGATCGATTGGAATGCGACCGCCCGGCTTACCAGGCTGATCACCACGGAGTTCGAGCAGGAGCGCGTGGCCGATGTGAGCCTCATCCTCGACGCCCGTGCCCGGGCCGATGTGCTCGTCGGGGGAGAGTCGCTCTTCGAATACTCTGTGGAGGCTGCGGCCTCGTTAGCCAGATACTTCATCAAGGAAGGGAACCGCGTCGGGCTCCTGAGCTATGGCCGGTATCTCGATTGGACCTTCCCCGGCTATGGCCGGTTCCAGCTCGTGAGGCTCCTCGAGGCCCTCACGCGGGTGGAGAAGGGCGATAGCGTGGCCTTCGCGGGGCTGGAGAACATCCCGAGGCGGCTCTTCCCCCCTGGCTCTCAACTCGTCCTGATCAGCCGGCTGCTGGAAGGGGACATCGAGGTCCTCCGGCAACTTCGGGCGATCTACGCGGTGATCGTCCTCTCGCCCGACCCGCTCGCCTTCGAGCTGGCCCGCCTTCCCCGGCGGGACCGGGCGGTCGAGCTGGCCTGGCGGATCGAGCGGCTCCGGCGGGAGCTGATGCTCACCCAGCTCCGTGAGGCGGGAGTGAAGGTGATCGATTGGCCGGTCGATCAGCCCCTCAAGGTGGCCGTGAAGAAGGCCCGGCCCCAGCTGAAGCGGGGGCATGCCTCATGGTCATGGTAGCCTGGCTAGCACGGGGGGCGCTCCTCCTCGGTGGAGGGCTCTTAGCTGGGGCCTTCCTCGCCGCCCCGGTCGGGCTCCGCTTCGGCGGGGAGGGGCTCCTCTTCTTGTTCCTCGCCCTTTGGCTGGGGAGTAGCTTCCTCTCAGGCTCATGGGATCGGCTCCCGATCCTCGGACTGGGCGGGCTGATCGGCTTGGCCGCCGGGGCGCTCTACTTCGAGCTGAGCCCCCCGCTCGTCCTGGCCGCGGTCGCGGTGATCCTCCTCGGCTGGGACCTTGACCTCTTCGCCCGCCGAGTGCGCGGCTTCAGGAGGATCGAGGGAGGCGTGGTCCGCCGCCACCTTCGAGCGACGGGGCTCGTGACCGCGGGTGGCCTCGGACTGGCCCTCCTCGGCCTGAATATCCGCTTCTCGATGAGCTTCGGGCTGGCCCTCCTCTTGGCCTTGGCCAGCTTCGCCAGCCTGGTGGCGATCCTCCGCTTGGCCCGTCCGCGGAGCTGAGAGCCGCTCCGTCTTTGACGGTCTTACCGAAAGTTGCTATACTCCCCGCCAGGTCTTACTCCAACCCCAAGACAAGAAGGAGGGCGATGAATCATGGCTTATGTGATCTGCGAGCCTTGTATCGGGGTGAAGGCGACGAAGTGCGTCGAGGTCTGCCCGGTCGATGCGATCCATCCCCGGCCGGACGAGCCGGGCCACAAGGAGGCCGAGCAGCTCTTTATTGACCCCAACACTTGCATCAGTTGCGGGGCTTGTGCCGCCGTCTGCCCGGCGAACGCTATCTACGCTGAAGAAGAGGTCCCGGAGAAGTGGAAGAGCTATATCGCCAAGAACGCCGATCACTATAAGTGATCGCGCTCGATCACGAGATAATCCTGCGTCACCTCCTTGATGACCCCGCTGAGGGGGGCATGGAGGTTGATCGAGAGGCATTGGAAGTCCGGGAGCTCGCCCTCGACGGCCCTTCCGATCAGTTGCCCCTCCTCGACCCTATCCCCAGGCTCGACCAGCGCCCCTGAGGGCTGCCCCGTGCACTGCTTGAGGTAGAGCTTCACCCGCTTGATCTGTGAGGTCACATTATGGACCTCTTTGGGCTCCCAGTCGAGGTAGCGCTCGATCCCCAGTTTCCTCATGATCTCGGAGGGGGGCTCGTTCCAGGTCGGGCGCTCCTTCTCCCTCCTCTTGAAGAGCCCACGATCGGTCACTAAGAGCCCGTTAGTCGTCTTCCTCACCGCTCCCTCGCCGACATCGATTCGCGCCCCCATCATCGGCCCGCCGTCGATGCACATCAGGTTATGTGAATTCTTTGTGCTGACCCCGGTCATCCCTAGAAGGTCCTTCACATAGGCCCCGACCGGGGCGAGGTAGACCCGCGGCTCGCCCACCTCCCCGTAGAGATTGAGGTATTTCTGGGTCACTGGCTTCCCCAAGAAGAGGGCACGATACATGTTGTAGACCGTCTCGACATTGTTCACCGTCACTCCGAAGGCCGGGGGGTATTTGTCCGGTGGGATCTGGATCCCGGTGATCGCCTTCGTCAGCCAACGCTCCTCCCCCATCCCGTAGAGCGAGGGGGTATAGACGATGTTGAACCGCTTCTCCAGTGGGGCGAGCTTCTCCCGGTCTTTCTCCTTCGCGCCGATGTAGATCTTCTCGAAGCGGAAGATCTCCTTGAGGGCATTCAAGATCAGCTCGAACTCCTCAGCGTGGTCCACCAGGAGGAGCTTGTTCGCCTGGAACCCCGGCTCGCCCTCCTCGGCATTGACGATCAGGATCGGGGTCGGCTTCAGGTATTTGTAATAGGTGGGGAAGCCGGCCCCACCGGCCCCTACGAGCCCCATCTCCCGGAAGAGCCGGACGACCTCTTGCGGGTCTCTCGTTAGTGGTTCAGCCTTGGCCATCATCGACCTCCAATGACAGAGTGTCCAGGGAATCTTAGGCCCCACAGGAGGGTTTGTCAACCAACCGGGGGCAAGATAATAATCCGGTGTGGTGAGCTCGATCCTGATCCTGGGGAACGGCCCCTGGCGGGGGGTGGAGTTCCTGGGGGAGCTCTCTGCCCAGGCCGATTACATTATCGCTGCCGATGGGGGCTTCTCCCGGGCGAGGCGGCTCGGGCTCGAGGTGGACCTGGTGGTCGGGGACCTCGACTCCCTCGGGTCGGAGGAGCGGGCCGAGCTGAAAGCGAGCGGGATCAAAACGATCATCCATCCCAGGGAGAAGGACCAGACCGACCTCGAGCTGGCACTTGAACAGGCCCTCGCTCTCAAGCCCCGAAAGATTGTCCTCTTCGGGGCCCTCGGGGCCCGGCTCGATCAGAGCCTGGCCAACATCTTCATCTTGGAGAGGGCCGCCCGCATGGGGATTGAAGCGGAGATCATCTCCGGGCGAGAGCGGATCTACCTCGTCCATGACCGGCTCGAGCTCGCTGCCGACGCTGGCGCCGAGGTGGGGGACCTCGTCTCGCTCTTGCCCCTCACGGATGAGGCCGAGGGCCTCCGGACCTGGGGGCTGGAGTATCCTCTTTCTGGGGAGAGCCTCTTCCGGACCTCCTCTCGCGGGATCTCGAACCGGGTCGTATCTCTCCCAGCGGGGGTAGCGCTGCGGGAGGGGCTCTTGCTCGTGATCCATCGCCGTTGATATAATTGAACCAATAGGGGAGCTCGGCTGAATGGCTAGGCCTAGGCCGGGCTGAGAGGGCCGAAAGGCCGACCCTTTGAACCTGATCCGGGTAATGCCGGCGGAGGGAATCTCAACGGCCTTCCCCTCCCCCTCAACGAAGGAGGGATCTCTTATGCGGAAGGCGCTCTTCCTAGCGCTCCTCTTGACCCTAGTAGTCGGCCTCCTCTCCCTCGGGAAGGCGCAAGCCCCCCAATTGGTGGTCTACACCTATGATAGCTTCGCCGCTTGGGGCCCAGCGGCCTTCATCGAGGAAGAGTTCGAGAAGATCTATGATGTGGATGTGGTCTTCATCGCCACCGCAGACTCAAGGGCGATGCTGGCGAAGTTGCTGGCCGAACGGACGGCCGGGTTCCAAGGCTGTGATGTCTTCATCGGGGTTGAGGCCGCCGACCTCTCTCGAGTCCAGGGCCTCTTCATCCCTCTAACTGTCGAGGAAGTGCCCCACCTTGCGGCCATCCCGCCAGAGCTATTGATCGATCCACAGATGGCCGCGATCCCCTATGAGCATGGCTACATCACCTTCGTCTACGATAGCCAGGCCCTGGCCCTCGAGGATGTCCCCCGGACCTTCGAGGAACTCCTCTCTCCTAAATACCGGAGGCAACTGATCTTGGAAGACCCGCGCACCTCCTCGCCGGGGCTCTCCTTCCTCCTCTGGACGATTCATCAGTTCGGCGAGCCGGGTTATCTCGACTACTGGCGGGCGCTCTTGCCGAATCTCTTGACCATCGCTCCCGGTTGGAGCGAGGCCTACGACCTCTTCCTCGCCGGTGAGGGGCCGATCGTCCTGAGCTTCTCCACCGATACGGCCTACTCAGTGATCGAGGCCGGGAGCACACGCTATCGGGTCCTGCTCTTGAACAACCAGGGCTATCGGAATGTCTACCTGATGGGAGTGGTCCGCGGGACGGAAAAGGAGGGGCTAGCGAAGGAATTCTTGGACTTCGTCCTCTCCCCGCAGGTCCAGGAGAGGATCCCCACGACGGAGTGGATGTTCCCCGCCAATCGGGAGGCCTTGCTCCCGGTCCTGTGGTATCAGCATGCCGTCGTCCCCCCCTGGCCGGTAATGCTCTCCCCGGAGGAGGTGGGGAGGAATCTGGACCGCTGGCTCCGGGAATGGAGTGGCATCGTTGTCGGGGGCTAGGCTCGCCATCGCCGGGCGGCTGGGCCGGGTGCGGCGGGGGGCCATCCTCCTCGCTCCGGCAGCCTTCCTAGCCATCGCCTTCTACTACCCCCTCCTGGGGCTCTTCCAGGAGGGGGTAGTAGAAGAGGGCCGGCTCACATTCAGGTATCTGGCCGAGATCTTCAGTGAGCCCTACTTCCAAAGGGTAATCTCTTTCACGGCCGAGCAGGCCCTCCTCAGCACCCTCCTCGCGATCGCTATCGGCCTCCCCTGGGCCTATATCTTCACCAGGTATGACTTCCCCATGAAGCGGGCCCTCCAGGCCCTCACGCTCGTCCCATTCGTCCTCCCAGCGGTCACGGTCGCCTTAGGGTTCATCCTCTTCTTCGGGAACAATGGCCACCTCAACCGGCTCCTCATGGGGCTCTTCGGCCTAAAGGAGCCGCCGCTTTTGACCCTCTACTCCTTGAGGGGGATCGTCCTCGCCCATGCCTTCTACAATGCCCCGATCATCACCAGAATGGTCCACGCCCAGTGGGAGCGGCTCGATCCCACCTATGAGGAGAGCGCCCAGGCCCTCGGGGCCGGCCGCCTCCGGCGGCTCCTCACAGTGACCCTCCCGCTCCTCCTCCCGAGCCTGATGACCTCTGCGGCCTTGGCCTTCATCTTCTGCTTTTTGAGCTTCCCGATCGTATTGGCCTTGGGCGGGGCCAGGTTCTCGACCATGGAGGTCCAGATCTACACCGAGTTCATCGTCCTCTTCAACCAGAGGCTCGGCGCGGCCCTCGCGATCGTCGAGGTCCTCCTCTCTCTCGCCTTCACTTACGGCTACATCTTGCTCGAGGGGCACTTCACCCGCGAGTTGGAGGCCGTCCGGGCCAGGCCGGTGGTCCCCCTCTTCGGTAGCCCGAGCTTGGGGAGGCTCGGGCTCTTCTTGTTCATCTCCGCGAGCGGACTGGTCTTCCTCGGCCCGATCGGGAGCATCATCTACGACTCCTTTGCCCAGGAGTGGGCCGGCCAGACGGTCCTCACTCTCCACTGGTATTCCTACATCTTCCGGCCTGAGCACGAGGCTCTCATCGGTGCCGCTCCGCTCCGCACCATCGCCAATAGCTTCCAGTTCGGGCTGATCGCGATGGCCCTGGCGGTCCTCCTCGGCCTCCCGCTCGCCTTCGTGATCGCCCGCTACCGCTTCCGCGGGAGGAGGCTCTTCGATGCCCTGATCATGGCCCCTCTTGGAGTCTCCTCCGTCGCCTTGGGGGCAGCCTTGCTCGTGGCCTCGCTTAGGACTCCTCTCCGCGGGGGCTGGCTCGCCATCCCACTGGCTCACGCGATCCTGGCCTATCCCTTCGTGATCCGGGCCGTCGTGCCGATCCTAGAGGGGCTGGAGCGCGGCTTAGTCGAGGCCGCGAGGAGCCTGGGTGCTTCACGCTTCCGGGCCTTCCGCGAGATCGAGCTCCCCCTCATCCGCCGGGGCTTGCTCGTCGGGGCGGCCTTCGCCTTCGCCATTTCATTAGGGGAGATGAGCGCGACGATCATGCTCGCCAGGCCGGAGTGGAAGACGATCCCCCTCGCGATCAACGACCTCCGCGCGGCGAGGTCCTTCGGGGGGGCGAGTGCGCTGAGCTCCTTGCTCATCTTGGTGACTGGCGGGGCCTTTGTGCTCATCGAGCGGTTCGGGGAGCAGCTCTTCAGGAGCAGACGATGGTCGAGGTGAGGCTCGAGGGAGTCACGAAGAGGTTCGGGGAGGTCACAGCCGTGGAGGGGGCCTCCTTCTCCGTCGGGGAAGGGGGTTTCCTGACCTTGGTCGGCCCCTCCGGCTGCGGGAAGACGACCATCCTGAGGCTGATCGCGGGGTTCGACCGGCCCGATGAGGGCGAGATCCTCTTCGACGGGAGGAGTGTCCTCCAAGAGCCCCCGGAGGCCCGTCGTGTGGGGATGGTCTTCCAGAACTACGCCCTCTTCCCCCACATGACCGTGGCCGGGAATATCGCCTATGGGCTCCGCTCCTGGCGGGGGCAGGAGAGGCAGCAGAGGAGAGTGAAGGAACTGCTCGAGCTTGTGGGCCTCGAGGGCCTCGAGCACCGGAGTCCGGGGGAGCTCTCCGCCGGCCAGCGGCAACGGGCGGCCCTCGCACGGGCCTTGGCCCCGGAGCCGCGCCTGCTCCTCTTGGACGAGCCCCTTTCGGCCTTGGACGCTAAGCTCCGCGAGCGACTGCGCCTGGAGATCAGGCGGCTCCAGCGGCAACTAGGGATCACGACCATCTATGTGACCCACGACCAGGAGGAGGCGCTCGCCATCTCCGATCTCGTGGCGGTGATGAACAGTGGGAGGATCGAGCAGGTGGGAAGCCCTAAGGAGGTCTACCACAGGCCAGCGACGGAGTTCGTCGCCTCCTTCATCGGGCGGGGGAACCTCCTCGAAGGGAAGGTGAGCAGCGTCAATGGGGAGAGGGTCGAGCTCTGGCTCATCCCTTCCGGCCCGAAGATCTCGGTCAGGGTGGCCGCTGGGACCGTCCAGAGTGGCCAGGAGGTCAAGCTCCTCATCCGGCCTGAACGGATCAGGCTCGATGGCTCCCTGGAGAATAAGCTCCGTGGGCGGCTGAAAGGCATCGAGTTCCTCGGGGACTCGAGCTGGGCCTATCTCGACTTAGGCGGCCAGGAGTTACGCGTGAAGTTAGAGGAGGCCCCCGGACCGGCGGAGGGCCAGGAGGTGGTGGAGCTGAGCTTCGCCTCGAGCGACTGCTACCTCATCCTCCCCCGAGGAGCCGGATCTGCTCCGGAACGCGGAGGATGATCTCCGGGCCATTGTATTCCCGCAGCTCGCCGGTCACCTCGACCAGCTTCCGATCGTAATCCAGCTCCGGTTTGATTCCTCGCTCGAGGAAGTTCGCCTCATCCCGCTTGAAGATCACCGCGGTGAAGTTCTTCTTGTAGTCCCCCGCAGAGTCGAGGTAGATGACCTTCCCGGAATCGTAGGTGCTCACGACATAGAATCGGACGGTCACGATCTTCCCGAGGTAGCTTTCGAGGTCTCGTTCGACCTCCTCGGCAGTCAAGGTTCCGGGGATAAGCTCGACCGGGCGAACTAGAGGCCACTCCGGCCCGCGACAGGCCGTGGCCGCGGCGCAGTCGTAATCGTTGCAGTCGATATAGCCATTACCGTTATTGTCCAAGCGGTCGTCACAATCGCACTCCCAGTTCGCCCCAGAGGCCGGGCAGGCGGGCAAGCCGGCCTGGACCACATACTCGTTGGACCAATCGCTAGATTCTCTTCCAACGATGCTCCTCATCCGGTAGTAGTAGGTCCTCCCCGGAAGGGCGGCCTCATCGACGAAATACCAGTGGTCGCTAGGAACTCGGAAGGTCTGTTCACAGGGGCCGTAAGAGCTTCGGGCCCGGCAGAGCTCGTAAGAGTCGGGCCTCTTCACCAGGTGCGGCCGCCACTCGACCCTTGCCGGGACATCCTGGGCATTGTAATGCTTGAGGGTCACCCGTGGTGGGCTCAGTGGATCTCGGTCGTAAGCGAGGGCATCCTGATAGAGCCTCTCGAAGTCCGTGGCGTAGCTTGCCGCTATGGCGGGGCTGTGGATCACGACGAGGTCCTCATCGTTATAGTCCAGTCCGCTCGCCGTCCAGTTGGCCGAGCCGGTAATGATAATCTCTCGATCGATAATGGCATATTTGTGGTGGACCAGGCCGGGATCGGCCTCGATCACCCCGACCCCGAGGGCCACCAGCTCGTCCATCCTGGAGATGGCGAGGTTCTCGAAGCCACGGGCATCGAAGACCGCTTGGACCTCTATCCCCCGGGCGAGGGCGGCCACCAGGGCCCAATAGAGCGCCTCATCAGTGTAGTAGAACATGGCGATCTCAATCCTCTCTCGCGCCTCACCGAGGAGCCGAAGGAGGGCCTGCCGCGGCCGGTCGCTAGGAGCGAAGTAGACCTCGACTGGGGTGCCCGCCACCTCGAATTCCTCATCGTTATTGTCCTGTTTCGCTGGGCCGAACCCCCCGGAGCGGACCATCTGCTCGAATTCCCGCTCGTAAGCCTTGGCGACATCTCGGTCCCTAATCAGCAGGCCATTGTTGGCATCATAATAGAAGGAGCCCTCAGTCCAGTTAGTCGAGCCGGTCCAGACCAATTCCTCGTCAATGATCATGAATTTATTGTGCATCAGGCGCTCATTCCGGTCCAGCTCGAGTTGGAGGCAGCCCAAGCTAGCGAGCTGGCCCTGGTATTCCTCGGCCTCCGTGAGGAGCCGCAGCCTCACCCCTCTTGAGCAGGCCCGCTCTAAGGCGGAGATGACCTCCGGATCGCTCACGGAGTAGATGGCGGCATCGATCCTCCTCTTGGCGGAATTGATCAGCTCGATCAGCCTCCCCTTCAATTCGCCGGCCTGGGCCTGGAGCTGGACCATTTGGGGTAGCCCTGCAAGAGGGTCATTGAAGTAGAGAGTGATCTCCTCGGCCTGGGGAAGGTTCGGCCCGGCCCACCGGCAGGCCGTCCCTCCCAGGGCGAGGAGCAGGATCAGAAAGAAGAGGCAGAGCCGCCGACTCCACATTCCTCTCTTTTCTCGGCTCACTTCCCCCAGAGCTTGAAGACCGCCTTTGCCGCGGCGTGGGCCGCTTTCTCGAGGGCCTCAGGGTCCGGCTCGCCCCCCTCCGGCACGGTAACGAGGACTTGGTAGATCACCGGCCCCATCTGCCAGATCAGGCCGGCTTGGCCGAGCCCATCGTAGGCGAAGGCGAGCTGGCCATCGAGCTCGATCTCCTCGGTCCCTAAGCCCATGGAGTCGAGGAGCATCTCCATGGCCGCGCGGGCCTTCCTTTGGCTCTTGAATAGATAGGCGGTGATCCCCATCCGCTCGACCTTCTCGGCGAACTCTGCTCCTTCGGCCGGAGCGAAGGAGACGAGCATGGAATACCGCTCACCCTCGAAGATCGGCTCAATATAGTCGAAGCGATCGACCAACTGGAATCCCACGATCCCTTGGGGGAGGAGCTCCTTAGGGAGAGAGGGGCCACCGCTCATGCTCACCCCGACGATCACGATCGTGGCCAGGGCAGCCGCACCGAGGACAACTACCAAGATGACCCAGGTGTTCATCCCTTCTACCTCCTCAATCGGCCAAGCTTATCTTATCCTTCTCCTCCTTCGGCGGACAAACCTACTTGACCGGAAGCTGCCGGACTGCTAAGCTCCCTCGCTGTCCGTAAGCAAGGAGTGGGAGCAAAACTGGAAGAGATGAGACTCAAGGGGAAGCGGATCGCCCTGCTCGTGGCCGACCTCTACCAGGAGCTCGAATTCTGGTATCCTTACTATCGCTTGAGGGAGGAGGGGGCCGAAGTGGTCCCCGTCGGCCCGGAGGTCGGAACTTACAAGAGCAAGCTCGGCTACCCTGCGGAGGCGAAGCTTGCGGCCAAGGATGTTAAGGCCGAGGAGTTCCATGCCATCATCATCCCCGGCGGCTATGCCCCGGACCTGATGCGCCGCTCCCCGGAGATGGTCCGGCTGGTCCGGGAGGCCTATGACCGGGGGAAGGTGGTGGCCGCGATCTGCCATGCCGGGTGGATGCTCGCCTCCGCCGGGATCGTCAAAGGAAGGAGGGTCACGAGCTTCTCCTCCATCAAGGACGACCTGATCCACGCCGGCGCGGAGTGGCTCGATCAGGAGGTCGTCCGGGACGGAAACCTGATCACCTCAAGGTCCCCCGCCGACCTCCCCGCCTTCTGCCGCACCATCATTGAAGCGCTAAGCGTATGAGCATCGCCAACTCTACAGGGGGGAATGGAGCGCTTCTATTGGGGGCTATACGCGATTCGAGCGTGCCTCACGTCGCGGCCCTCGGCGAGCGCGATCTCCTCGGCGGTCAGGCCATAGAGCTTGTAAACGATTTGATCGATTAGCTTATCAGTCAGCTCCAGCTTCCGCTTGATGGACAAGAGCTCGACAAGATTGGCACGATAGTATCCTTCCAGCCGCACGCGGAAGTTCGGTGAGAGCTTAATACCAATGTGGCTTTCGTTCCTCTTGAGCAGTTTCCAAAACTCATCGAAGCTCAGATGCTCTTCGCCCTTCTGGTAGTCGCCCAGATAGTTCTTTAGTCTCGTCTTGCCGCTGAGGGCCTCGATGCCAGTGTTGCCCTTCTCATCCGGTTTTATTTGCAACTCAGCCTCGAGCCATTCCAGGAACTCATGTATCTTGGCCTGCTTCTGCCTATTTAGCCCGATCATTTGCTCGGCGAGGAATGCCAAGAGGTCGTGGACCACATCGCTCTGCTCCCAGAGCGCGTCCTCGGGGATCTGCCAATCCTTGTTCAACGGGTCGGCGTTGTGGGCCTTGACCAGCTTGGGATCAGGCGCGTGCCCTTTCTGTAGGCGCTCATCGATGAACCGGAGTAGCTCTTGGAAAACTTCTTCGGCCCTTGAAGAATCGCTCATCGATATACCTCCCGACAGTGGCGGATGCGGAAGATCCGAACCACTCCGGCCTTATCATCGATCTCATAGAGCACGCGATACGCTCCCACGCGCAAGCGCCACTCATTTGCGCACCCTGTCAGTTTCTTGCTCCCACGAGGTCTAGGCTCCTGCTCTAACTTGATCAATGCTTCTGCCACACGCTGGTAAATAGCTGGGGGCAAGCGATCTAAGTCTCGCTGTGCCGCTGGCCGCAAGAACACGGAGTAACCGGTGCTCATGAGCGAATATCTCGCTCTTCCATGTATTCACGCAACGGCACATCTCGTCCAGTTTCACGGCGTGCCTCTTCGATGAGCGCGATATCGATGAGGTCTTCGACAAAGTCCTCATCTTGGAGGAGACGTGCGAGGACGGCCTCTTGCTCCTCTTTCGATAGCGCTTTGAACGCTGTCCAAAAGATCTCAGCTGTTGCTTCTTTGTCGGTCATCGCTTCTCACTCCTTTTCTCTCTTCTCCCTAATTTCTCTAATGCCTCAAGATACAGCCGCTTCCCCTCCTCCACCAGCCGCGCCCGCTCCCCCTTGGGAGTGGTGAAGGAGATACGCCGGATGGGGAAGACCTCAAGGTCTTGAATGAATACCTGAATGTATTGGCCGCGTAAGTCGGTGCACTTGTGTGTGAGCCAGTGCCACCCTAGCTGGCTGTTCAACAAGGTAACTGGATAACCGTCCGGCACGGCCGCGATATACATGGCGTCATTAGTGAAATACCTCGCCGTGGCATCGAAGCCGAAGAGAGGGCGATCCATGAAGCGGCCAAAGATGATCTTCGGCCTCTCGAAATCCTCGTAATAATCGATGGTATCCTGAATTTCATACCATTGATAGGTCCCTGGCTTCCGGCCTGGCCACTTGCCGTGCTTCTCCTCATCCCAGTCCGGCGGTTGCGGGAGTAGTTCCTTCCTAAACTTCTCTAGATACGCTTTTATCGCTGGATACTGAGCTATTGGCGTCTTGTGCCTCGTGAAGATCAGATACCGTCCTTTGAATTCGATCTCATAGCGCTTGATGTCCTCGCCGACCACCAGGGGCTTGATCAGCTCAACGCTCTTGGGGTCCTCAGCGATCAGCCGCGCCCGCGTCCCCTCGTCGATGAAGAAGGCCTCATTGAAGCCTGTGAGCACGCCGCGGCGAATTTCGGTCTGCCCCAGCCAAGCCTTCAGCGGGACACTGGCTTGTTCCATCTTGACTAGGATCACGCGCTCCGCCGGGCCCATCAGCCGCCATCCTGTTCCAGAGATGGCATCCGCGGGGAGCGCGGCGGCCTTCTCCTCCACCAACTGCTCCAGCGAATCGAACTCCAGCGAGGGCACTCGTAAATAGCGCGTCGACCGGCCATCGTGCTCCGCCTTGACCGTCAGCACAATGCACGGGTATGCCGACACATCTGGAAAGACTGGCAGATCGCCGAAGTCGATCAGCTCCTCGATGTGAGCGTTCTCTGTGAGATACCTCCGCAGGGCCTCGCCGTAAGCGGCGCGGATGAACTTGTTGGAGGTGATCATCCCGAAGCGGCCCCGGCGGCGCAGCAGGCGGTGGCTGACCTCATAGAAGTAGACATAAAGATCGGCGGTGCTGTCGTAGGCGGTGAACGCCGCCTTGAAGTAGTCTTTGCTCTCCTTCAACTGCTCCTGGCGCACATAGGGTGGGTTGCCGAGCACGACGTCGAAGCCGGGGTCCTCCTTCCGTTGGCCATTCTCCTGATAGAAGACCTCAGGGAACTCCAGCTCCCAGTGGAAGAAGCGCTTCTCTTCGGCAATCTCCTGGGCCGTGGCAAACCAGGGCCGGGAGCGGACCTCGCTCTCCCAGGCAGCTGGCGAGTTAGCAAGCTTCACGAGCAGCTTTTCATAGTCCTCTTCCGCCAAAGCGTTGCCGAAATGGACTGAGAGCCAGACGCTGGCCACCTCTTTGAAGGGCCGGAGGACCCGCAAGATCGCCTCATAGATTCGCTCCTTTTCACGGATTTGTTCGACCTTGTCCGAGGGCATCCGCAAGAGCTTCACAACCTGGCCGATGACCACAGGCAGACATCGCTTTAACTGGCCTTCAAACAGCCCTCCCATCCACCTTGCTTCCTTAACCCTCTTGTCTTTCTTGCTCAAGATCGGCAGCGCGCCGAGGTCCTTCACCCAGGCGCCGAGCAAGGAGTTCCCCAAGCGCAGATGGTGGTCGAGGAAGGAGAGCGGGCGATCTTTAGCTACAGTATAGAGCCACAAGCTGAGCTTGGCCAACTCCACTGCCAAGGGGTTCAGGTCCACGCCGAAGATGCACCGCTCGACCACCTCGCGGCGCGCCCAGCGGATCTCCTCCTCTTCGACCTCCTTGGGGGACTCGCCCAAAGCACGGATCATCTCTCGGGCGAGGAAGTCGGTCGCCTCCACCAGGAAGTGGCCGGAGCCCATCGCCGGATCTAACACTTTGATGGAGAGGATCTCCTCGATCAGGTGGCTATCAAGCTCATGGAGCTGTCTCTCGTAGACCTCGCGGTTGTAGCCCCGGCTTTGCTTGATCCTCTCCTCTAGCTCGTGCTTCTCCTTCTGGAGTTCCTTGCGTTTCTCATCGATCACCGGCCCCAGCGTGTTCCGGACGATATACTGGACGATGTAATGTGGGGTATAGTAGCTCCCGGTGGCCTTCCGTTCGCCCTTGTCGGTCTCCAGGTAGACCTCGCCGACCCGGTAAGTCTTGAGGGGCCTGCGGCCGTTCAGCTCCTCAACCGGGACGAACTTCTCCCGGCCCTTCTCCTTGATCACCGCGATCTCGCGGTCGGCGACCCGCAGGTGGTGCTCTAGGAGCCCTTCGTAGACCGCCCCGAGGTGGCGGATCTCGAGATCGCGGTAGCTCACCGGCCCGCGGCCTACGCCTGCCTGAGCTGGGCCTGAGGCCTCCGCGCGGGCGAGCCGGTCGATGGAGATCGCCAGGTAGAGATCGCCCACCTTATACTTCTCCAAGAAGGGATGCTTGTCCTTGTCGAAGAGCCCGCCGTTGTAAGGTGGCACGCCCAGTGCGGGATCGCCCTCGTTCACGATGTGAAAGAGGTCTTGCAGTCTGGTCCAGTAGCCACGAGCGCTGGGGCTGAAGGACCATCCGGCATCCAGCCGCTCAGCGATCTCCTGAGCTAGATTGTGGAGGCTGTAAGAGCGATAGTTCGGATTCCTCAGGGGCAGCAGCCCGCGATCCTCGGCGTAGAAGAGGAAGAGAAGCCGGTAGATCAGCACGAAGGTATTGGCACGGATCTCGCCTAAGTCCTCCTCGGAGAGGCCATTTTCGGGAAATTTTAGGAAGCCCTCGGCCAGCAACCGCAGAGCCTCGTAGACATTCTCCTTGAGTTCATCACCGAGCTTGCCGATATACTGCTGGCTCTTATGATAGGCCTGATCCAGGAAGCCACTGGTGAAGGCCTCCTTGTAGAAGAAGGCGTAAAAATACAGGAAATCATCGTTGTATCCCTCCAGCATAGCCGGGAGGTCGATCTCATAGAAGACGTTCATTCGATAGCTGGTATCACGGTGGTAGAGCCGCCAATAACGGCCGTTGGTCAGGATTCCCCATTCTTTATCGGTCATCCGGAGGTAGAAGTCGATCTGGTAGCTAGGATTCTGGTTGGTGAACGGATCTCCTCGGCCCTTGAGCTTCCTGTCGAGCGAGCGCTCCCATTGCTTGGCATCCCCGACGGCCAGGGCCTTGGCAAAGTATTCCGGTCTGCCCTTCAGGTTCTTCTCGGCCTCCTCTAGGTCATCTCGGGAGGCGAAGAAGGCAAAGTCGGGGCGACGAACCCCTTCAGGAGAGGGAACCGGCGGCTGGAGGCTATAGAGATCCTCGTATCCCAGGATGTCGAGCACCGGGCGGATGAACCGGCGCTCGGTCTCCGCCTCATTGGCTCCCGGAAGCAGTCCCTTTACTCTTTCATACTGGGACTTGATTGCCTCCCAGGCCTCTTTCGCCTGCGGAGTGATCTCCCGGAAGAATGGCTCATCTTTGAGCAGCTCGGTCAGGTAATAATCAGTAAACAGCGAGGAGTTATTGACTGCGGGGGGCAAACCCCCCAGAGGCAGGCGCTCCATCTTGGCGCTCATCAGTTCCCTAGCCCTATTTTACAGCACGAGCACGACCTTCCCGAAGACTCGGCGCTCCTCGAGCAGGCGCTGGGCTTCGGCCGCCTCTTGGAGGGGCATCACTTTATGGATCACCGGCTTGAGCTTCCCCGCCCAGAGCAATTTCAGGACTTCATGGAGCTCCTTGGTGGAGGCCATCGTCGAGCCGATAATCTTAAGCTGATTCCAAAAGATAAGGCGGAGCTCGGTCTGGGGGTTCGGCCCGCTCGTGGCCCCGTAGGTCACTAAGCGCCCGCCCTTGGCTAAGCTCCTCAAGCTCTTAAGCCAGGTCTCCGCCCCGATCGAGTCGACTACCACATCCACGCCCCGCCTGTTGGTGAGCCGGCGGACCTCCTTATCGAACTCGACCTCCTTGTAGTTGATCAGGAAATCGGCCCCCAGCCGCTTCGCCCCTTCGAGCTTCTCCTCGCTAGAGGCGGTCGCGAAGACCCGGGCCCCTACCAGCTTTGCGATCTGGATCGCGGCCGTGGCGACGCCCCCTCCAGCGCCTAAGATGAGGATATCCTCACCAGGCCGGAGTTCAGCACGGGTGATGAGCGCCCGCCAGGCGGTCATGAAGACCAGCG
>JBBIJD010000030.1:0-20902 GCA_037446135.1 Candidatus Fraserbacteria bacterium | reverse complement strand
TTCAAGGCCATCGGCCCAGAAGGGCCGGGGAGTCTCGGTGGCACAAGGATAGGCTCTCGCCGCCTCCTCGGGACTGGTCATCCGGAAGATTCTCATCGTCCTCACCTCCAAGTCTATGGTAGCGCTCTGCCCCTTGCCCAAGCGAAAGCGGAGACCATCCCCGACTCTTGTCCCACTATTCCCTCTGCCCGGTTGATCTCGAAGCTATGCCCTCTCTACCACGGCTGCGATGGCGGCATTCGTATTCTTAGGACCGCACTCATCAAAGTAACACACAGCTGTTCTAGTCATTGGTTCACCTCCCTACGCCTTTTGTAAGGTATCTCTATAGCCCTGCGCCGCGCCTTCCAAGGGGCGAAGACGGGGATTCCTAGAACCCTCTCCACTTCTTCTAGCTCGCCCTCGGACCATCTCTCGACCTGTTCAGGAGGTATCTCAGGATCTTTGAAATAAAGCCTTCCGCCTTCTTTCAGGAAGCCGGCCCATCTTCGCAGTGCCCCTTGGGGGTCCGCCAATTCGTGCAGTGTATCGAAGCAGAACACCTTGTCTAGTGATCCCAAGGGAATTTTGACATCCTCGGCACTACAGCAGATGAGCGCGATATTCCGCCTAGACTTAGTTCGACTCCGCAAGAACCGCAGCCCCTCCTCCCAGATGTCCACGGCGTAAACCATTCCCTCTTGGGCGAGCTCGGCAAGGGCCAGGGTGTGATAGCCGATGGCACAACCTATCTCCAGGAGCCGGTCATCGCTCTTGACCCCCAGCTCCGTGAACAAGTCCATAGGGTCTTCATGTAACGATCTCAGCCAGTAGAGAGCGCGCACAATGAGCAACTTTAGGGACATGCCTTGTCTATCTCAGGGCGTGTGAAACTTGAGCTCTCTCATTCGCTCAAGGTCTTTCTCTCACAGTGCCCGGCGGAGCTCCTCCAGTTTGGCCCATGCCTCCGGGGCGAAGCCGAAGACCTCTTCCAGCTTCTCGCAAGCGTAGTCCGGACAGTAGCCACAATTCTCCAGCCCTCTGGAGATCGCGCAGGCCCGGACCTTACACTCCCGACAGTAGCCGATCTGCCGTCCGGTAGTAGCCAAGCAGCCGTCGCAGAGGCAATCCTCCCAGGTGAGCGCCAGGTTGAGCTCCTTGCTCCACCTGGCGGCGATCTCCTTCAGCCCCTCGATGTCGTCCTTCTGAGTGGCAAGATAGGCCGAGCAGTCGGTGCAGACGAGCCCACAGTAGGCGATCATGGTTGGCATAGGCCTCCCCTCCCCCAACTGGTCAGGTTGGGCTATTATACATCCCGCGGCGAGAAGGCCGACAAGGTGGCCTTGCCGCGCGGCCCTCATTTGACTTATTGTTAGGGCGGCATGAGCGCAGACAAGATATCCATCCTCAAGACCACGGCTAAGGATGGTTGGCTCTTCCGGGTCACCGTCGTCGAGGCCGACGGCTCGGCCTCGGAGCATCAGGTCACCCTCAAGGAGAGCGACTACCGGAGGCTCACGGCCGGGAGGGTCGATCCGGAGCGGCTAGTCGAGGAATCTTTCCGGTTCTTGTTGGAGCATGAGCCGAAGGAGGCGATCCTGAGCCGGTTCGACCTCACAGTGATCTCGCGCTACTTCCCCGAATATGAAGAGGAGATCAGGCGCCGGCTTTGACCGTGAGGGCCTCCCTGATCGCTTCGAGGATCATGACTGCGGCCTCCTTGTCCAGCGGCTGGTTCTGGTTCCCGCACTTGGGGGAGTAGATGCATGAGGGGCAGCCCTCTTCGCAGGAGCAGTCCCGGACGAGCCTGTAGGTCGCCTCGACCCACTCCGGGAGGAGTTCATAGAGCTTCTCCGTGATCCCGATCCCTCCAGGGAAGCCATCGTAAATGAAGATCCCCGGCCCTTCAAGGTCCGGATCGAAGGGGGTCGAGACCCCGCCGATGTCCCAGCGATCGCACAGCGCGTAGAACGGGGCCATGGCGATCAGGGCATGCTCTGCCCCGTGGAGCCCGCCGGGCCAGCCCCGCCCGGCCCGTTCGACCTCCTCCCTCAGGGAGGAAGGGAGGGCGAGCCAGAGCCCGGTGGTCTCGAACTCCACCTCCGGGAGCTGGAGCTCCTTCAAGCCCAGGGTCCGTTCATAGCGCCTGATCCGATAGCCGATAACTCTTTCCGTGACCCGCATCTCCCCCAGCCCGAGCTCGAATCCTCCGACCTCTCGGCTCTCCCGCTCAGTGAGGAGGCCGACTTTGGAGACCTTGAGGGCATCGGTGTAGTAGTCCAGCTCCTCCTTGACGGCCAGGGCCTCATCTCTCTCTAGGTCCAGCTCCTTGACCAGGTAGGTCTCACCCTGGTGGAGGAGGACCGCTCCGGGGTGGGCCTCCTCCAGAGCGCGGTTGTAGTCCATCGTCTCCAGGAGCTCGCCGTCGCAGATGACTCGGACCGTCCGCTCGGAGATGCTGTCGAGGTTCACCAGGTCCACAGGCCGGACCGTCCCGCGGTAGATCCAGCCGAGTGAGGTCTTCTGGAGGAACTCTTGTTCCAGAGGCTCGAGGTCCTCCTCTTTCGCCCCGAAGAGGTCGAGCTCCGACCGCCTGAGGGGGAGCTCCGCGGCGGCGCAGAGGAGGTGGCCCATCAGGATATGCTCATTCTCCAGGTCGATGATCGCGTGCTCATGAGGCCGGGAGAAGAACTCCTCGGGATGGTTCATGAAATACTGATCAAGGGGGTTCTCAAACCCGACGAGGGTCACTAAGGCCGGCTCGTGGCCCCGCCCGGCCCGCCCGGCCTGCTGCCAGGTCGAGATCACCGTTCCGGGGTAGCCCGAGATGATCACAGCATCGAGCTGGCCGATGTCCACCCCCAGCTCGAGGGCGTTCGTCGTGGCCACGCCGTCGAGCTCGCGCTCCTTCAAGCCCTGCTCGATCTCCCTCCGTTCTTCGGGGAGGTAGCCGGCCCGATAGGAGGCGAGCTTCCTCTCAGGGGCGGCCTCCTTGGCCCAACGGGCCACCAATTCCGCCAGCCTCCGGGAGATGGTGAAGCAGAGGGTCTGGAGGCCGCTCTCCACATGCAGGGCCAGGAGATCGCTCGTCTGGCGATGGGCCGATCTGGCCGGATACTTAAGTGGATTCCAGAAGATGAGATACTTGGGCCCGTGGGCTGAGCCGTCCCTGGAGATGACCTTAAAGTGCTTCCCCGTGAGCTTGAAGGCGAACTCCTCGGGGTTGGCGATCGTGGCCGAGGAGAGGATGAACTGCGGGTCGGAACCATAATAGTTCAGGATGCGCCTGAGCCGGCGGATCAGCATCGCCACATTCGAGCCGAAGACCCCGCGGTAGCGGTGGCCCTCGTCGATCACCACGAACCTCAAGTTCTGGAAGAACCTCTGCCACTTGTAGTGCCAGGGGAGATATTCATGCAGGGCATAAGGGTTGGTGAGCACGATCCTCGACCGCTCGCGGATCTTCGGCCGGAGGTGCTGGGGCGTATCCCCATCGTAGACCGCTGCCTCAAGGTCGAGCCCTGTCTCCTCCTCCAGCTCGCGGATCGCTCGGAGTTGGTCGTTGGTGAGGGCCTTGAGCGGGTAGAGATAGAGGGCCGTGGCCTTCTTATCCTTATAAAGCCGCTCGAAGATCGGGAGGTTAAATGCTAAAGTCTTCCCCGAGGCTGTCGGGGTGGTGATCACCACATTCTCGCCCGAGCGGATCCGCTCGAGCGCCTCGACCTGATGGGAGTAGAGCCTGACCCCCCTGGCCGCAAGATACCGCTCCAGCGGCTCCGGGAGGGGAGCCTCCAGGAGGCGCGCCTCCGCGGCATACTCGGCCTCCTTGGCCGGGAGCTCTCTTACAGCCACGATCTGGCCGGAATACCAGTCCTGGCCCTCAAGCAGGCTGATGAATGAGCGGGGATCTACCATCACCATCGCTCGCGCTCGGACTCGGAGCAAAGACGGCTTAAGAGCGCGGCCAGGCTCACCAGGTCCTGCTTGTTATGCTCGATGATCGCCACCAGGGGGCCGATGTTCCGCTCCTCAAGATAAGTGATGTAAAACTCGGGGACGAGGGCGCTCGGGAGGTCGAACGGCCGCTTGACCCCGAGGACATACCGCTCGACCGTCTCCAGGCGGCAGTCGGAGAGGAGGTGCTTGAAGCACCGCCGGGCATGATAGAGGAGGTCGAAGTTCGGCCGATCGACCGGCCGGTAGAGGCCATAATAGCTCAGCCGCTCCTCGAGGTAGTTGATATCGAAGGCCCGGCCGTTGTAGGTCACGATGGCCTCGGCTTGAGTGAGGGCCTCGCTCGCCGCGGCCAGGGCCGCCCGCTCCTCGACGATCGAGCGGATCACATACTGCTCGATCACCAAGCCGCCGTCCACAGGTTGGGCTAGGCCCAACAAGACCAAAGGCCGGCCGAAGAGCCCGAGGCTCTCTAAGTCGAAGAAGGCCAAGCGGCCTTCGACCAGCCCGGTGAGGGCCAGGGTCAAGGGATGCGAGGGACAGAACCATCTTTCGACCTCGGCCTTGAGCCGGGCGAGATCTCTCCGGCGGAGGGCCTGGAGGAGCTGGGTCGCCGCGACCCCGAACCGCGGATGAGCCACCAAATCCTCAAGGGTCCGATAGCCACGCTCTCGCAAGGCCCGTGCTACAACCGGGCCGATCCCGTAGAGAAGCTGGAGCTGGGAGGTGAGGAGCCGATAAGAGCCTTCACGGTCGAAGAGCGCTACAGATTGGGGGACGAACTCCTCCAGGCGGAGGGCCGGGCCGAACTCAGTCTCCACCTCGGCGCAGTTATAGAGCTCTTCGAGGCTCGCCCCGGCGAATTCGACGAGTAAGGCTCGCTTGAGTCGCTCGGCTTCATAAAGCCGCTCTTGTGAGAGGTGAGAAGGGAGATAAAGGCCGACCTCCCGCTCCTGGAGCCGCTCTTGCTCCCCTATCCGAGCAGCCTGGCGGCTAAGCTGTTCGGCGATCCGCTCGAGTCCTCCCTCCTTCATCTTGATCAAGATCAGGGGCCTAGCCTGGTGGAGGCAGCGAGCTGAACGCCTCTTCTATGGCAGGGGAGGCACACCTCCTGCCCGGAGGGTAAGCTACCGCTCGCCTACATAGGGGAGGAGTGCCATCTTCCTCGCCCGCTTCACCTCGCGAGCCAATTGCCGCTGATGCTTCGAGCAGAAGTGGGTGGCGCGGCGGGGGAGGATCTTCCCCAGCCGGTTCATATACCGCTTGAGCTCCTCCGGCCGCTTGTAGTCCAGCTCCACACCGTGCTCACAGATATTACAGCGGACTCTGATCTTATACTCGCGCTTCTTGGCCATAGCCTAGAATGGGACCTCCTCATCTATCTCCGGCTCCTCGGGGAGCTTCTCTTCCGCCGGCCCCTCAGCCTCGGCCCGCCCGCCGAGGAACTCGACCCGCTGGGCGATGACCTCGACGACCTTCTTTCGCTCACCTTCCTGGGTCTCGAAGGTGTCGATCCTTAAGCGTCCATCGACCGCGACCAACCGCCCCTTCTTCAAGAAGTTGGCGCAGGATTCGGCCTGAGCCCCCCAAACAACGATCGGGATGAAGGTCGTCGTCTCCTGGAGGTTCCCCTCCTGATCGCGGTATTGCTGGTTTACCGCGATATTGAACCTCGTCCGCGCCCGTCCCGTCTGAGTGTAGCGGAGCTCCGGATCAGTCGCCAGCCGCCCCGTCAGGATCACCCGGTTCAAGCCCGCTCCTTCCGCTCCGCGCGGCTCGCCGAGAGCCGGACGATCTGGTGGCGGAGGACCGCTTCATTCAGCTTGAACCGCTCATCAACTCGTGGGAGGCGGTCCGGCTCTAGAGTGAAGTTCATCAGCACATAATAGCCCTGATCGTAGTGCTCGATCTCGTAGGCCAGGGGCCGTTTCCCCCGCTCCTCGATCTCCCCGACCTCACCGCCCTCCTGCCGCACCAGCTCCTCGAAGCGGCCCACCTCCTGGGCATAGCGCTCCTCGTCAATGTCCGGCCGGAGGATATACATTACCTCATACTCCCTCTTGCCATCTGCCTTCTCCAGCTTCTATCACCTCGCGGGGATTTTATCATCGCCTGCTTGGGCTGTCAACTTCCCTGCCTGTGGGCCGGGTCAGCAGGGCAAGTTTGGGATAAGGGGGTGAAACCCTGCTCTCTCTGAACCTGTATATCCGGTGCAGCAGTTCCGGCGCTTTACTTCCTCAGCCGGATCTGCTAGAATTGGCAAAAGGAGGTGCCGGAGATGGAGGAGAAGCGGCTCGATCGGCGGGCTTTCCTGAAGTATATAGGCGTCGGCTCACTGGCGACCGTAGCCTTGATGGCCGGGGGCACGAAGGTCGCCCAGGCCCAGCTCGACAGCGTTCTAAAGTTCTTGAGCAAGATCCCTACTGATGTCCTCGAGAAGCTCCCCGTAGCGATCGCTAAGATCAACGCCGAGCAGGCAAAGTATATGGAGCTCTTTATGACCAAGCCTCGAAGCCTCCTGAAGGACGAGTTCGGGATCAATCTCGCCTACACCGATTTCCAAGTCATCGCCTTCGACCTCTCGCAGGAAGAGACCGTCTGGCCGAAGATCGTGGCTGATCCAGCATATCCTTATGAGCCTGAGCTTAAGATCGGACCAGTCGCGCTCGGCTTCGCCGAGGGGCGGGTCGGCCTAGTCCTCAGGGAGAGAAGTTGAGGATCAGTAATTAGAGAGGGGGAGGAGGGCAGCTAGGCGGAGTGCCTAGCTGCCCTCCTCTTGCTCTAGATGAAAATAGGAAGAAGGAGGTGAGCGGGCGTGAACCGGGTCGGAAGGCGGGCCCCATTTCTAGCTTTAATGGCCCTCCTGCTCATGCTCGGCGGGGGGGCACTCTACAGCCAGCAAGGGCCGAGACTCGTCCCATTGAGCATCAGCCTCAATCCTCCCCCACCTGTGAACAAGGGCACAATCGTCACACTCACCACGGTGATAGAGAACCAAGGGAATCAACCCGTCGGCTTCCCCAGTGAGCGGATTACGGTCCAGTTCTCCTACCTTGGCGCCGGCGTCAGCGGGACCCTCCCCCCAGTCTCTAGAGAGACGATCAGCCTCGATCCCGGGGGCAGGGAGACCTTCGAGACTGAGCTCGATACCCTCGCCCCCGAGCCGGGGAAGTCTGCCCTGAAGGAGGGGACTTATCGGATATTCGTCCAGGTATTTGTGACTGATTTAACTACTGGTGCCACTACATCTACCCCTGCCATCTCTACCCCCACCGCCGGGCCGAACCTAGTGATCCTTCCGGTAGAGCCGAAACCAGATCTATTGGTGAGCGATATCCGTTTCACCCCGGGCCTGATCATCGCCAAGGGCGAGAGGAGCCTCTTCATCACCGCAACGGTAAGGAATTCCGGGACCAATGATGCCGAACCATCGGTGGTTGAATTCTCCTATCGCTTAAGGGGGGAGAGCCGTTTCCGTAGCTTGAGATCATTCCCAACTGATAGGATCCCCCGAGGGAAGGAGAAAGGGGCCTTCATAACTGAGGATGTCTCCACTTGGCCGGCGGGGGTCTACACCATCCGTGCCCAGGTCGATCCCCAGAATAGGCAAGGTGAGCTCGATGAGGGCAATAATACCCTCGATAGGCAGCTCTTTATCATCGATTCCTTCAGGATTAAGTGGATCTATCCTAGCTTCTCGGTCCCTCTTGAGAAGCCCGAGGATGAGGTCCAGATCGGGGCGATCGCCTCGGGAGTGGCCTTGGCGACCGTAACAGAGAGGGGCCAGGATCGGACCGTAATCTACTTCGGCTCTAATGATGGCTACCTCTATGCCCTCAATGCCCCCGATGGGACCGAGCGTTGGAAGTATCCCACCCAAGGCGCAGTTACTGCAACCCCTGTAGTAGCCCAAGATAAGATCTACTTCGGCTCAGATGATGGCCACCTCTATGCCCTCAGCTCCACCGGGAGCCTGGCCTGGCAGTTCCCGGCGAGCGGGGCGGTGAAGGCTGCTCCGGCCTTACTCAAAGACAGCAGTGGAGTAGTTCAGAAGATCTACTTTGGCTCGGACGATGGCTCACTTTACGCCCTCAACTCTGACGGCTCGCTCCGCTGGAAGTTCGCGACAGGGGCGTTCGTCCGGACGACCCCGGCCATCGGGGCGGACGGCACAATTTACTTTGGCTCGGGGGACGGGAACCTCTACGCCCTCGAAGATCAAGGGGATAGGGCCCTCCTCCGCTGGAGCTTCCCTACGGGGAGCTTCATCAAATCCTCGCCGAGGATCTTCAATGAGACGGTTTACTTCGGCTCATCCGACGGTCACCTCTATGCCCTCTTCCTCGATGGGACAAAGAAGTGGCAGTATCCGCTCGAGGGCGAGACAAAGTGCGTCCCACCGATCGGGGCAGTAGAGGCAGCCCCGTTAGTCGCCCTTGAGGATGGTGCAACAGTAATTTACTTCGGCTCGGCCAATGGGGGCCTCTGCAAGGTCGAGGATAGCGGTAGCGAGGGCTTGGGGCAATGGCAGTTTAAGGAATATAACGGGATCCCACTCGGGCCGATCCGCACCTCGCCGATCCGTCAGGGCACGATGATCTACTTCGGCTCGGACGATGGAACCCTTTATGCTCTCCAGGACCGCGGCTCGGCCGTCAGCGATGAGTGGGTCTTCCCCACTCGTGGCCTGATCACTGGCACTCCGGCGGTCGACGGGAATACGCTCTGTTTGCCATCTTGGGAGGGCCATCTCTATGCCTTGAAGCTAGAATGAGTTGGTGATGAGAGGAGGGGAATGCTAGGTTAGCTTAATATAATGACTAGGCGATCAGGAAACTGAACCAGAAGGGGGTGTGATGGATAGGGGCTTAAAGGTCCTGGTGGTTATCGGCTTTCTTGCTCTATTGTTATTGGCTGCAATCCCTTCACGAGCCCAGCCCTTGCCTGATCTTGCCTTGTTGGGACTGGCCCTGAGCCCGCCTTCACCAGTGGGCCAGGGAGTTCTCGTCCGGGTTGCAGTTAAAGTAGGTAATAGCGGGGCCGTCGCGGCAGGTGGCTTCTCCGTGGAGCTCTGCTGGCGGCGGGTGGACAGGGAAGAGTGCTGCGGGTTCTTTAGCCAGGAACTCCCGGGCCTAGAGGCCAAAGGGGAAGCGACTGTCGAGGCCCAGATCGAGACGGCGGGCCTAACGCCAGGGGTCTATGAGGTCATCGCCAGGGCCGATCCGGATAACAGGGTGAGCGAGAGCGATGAGACGAACAACCGCCTGAGCGTTCAGTTAGAGGTCCTCCCGCCGAGGCCGGAGCTCCACCCGATCAGCCTCGCCTTCGATCCGGCTTCACCGGTAGCGCGCGGCCAGGTAGTCCGGGTCCTTTCTGAGCTGGAGAATACCGGCGAGAGCACCGCCGGGGGATTCCGTGTCGAATTCCTCTACCGGCGCGGTGAGGGGGGTTGGGTCTCTTTCGGGGCTATTTCCGTCCCCGGCCTGGAGCGGGCTGGGCGCCTGCTCTTGGAACAACCGCTCGATACCTCGACGCTCGAGCTCGATCCTCAAGGCGAGATCACCTCCTTCAGTATCAAAGTCGCGGTCGATCCCCCGACTACAGCCGGGCCAGAGGGAGAGGTGGCAGAGCAAGATGAGGGCAACAACGAGATCCTAGCCTCCCTGGCAGTCGTCCGCTCCAAGCTCGATCTCCCTGAGCTCCATCCGCTGAGCATCACCTTCAACCGCGACCTCCCCTTGGAGTGGGGAAGGGACCTCACCGCGACGGTGCTCATCATCAACACCGGGGGGCGGAGGGCTGAGAACATCGCGGTCGAGTTCTACTATCGCCCGCTCGGGTCAGGCGACTGGCAGCGGTTTGCCGCAGCCACTCTTCAGCGCTTGGGGATCGAAGAGCGGGATAATAGCGAGACAGCCAGCGGGAGGCTCGATGTCCCCGGGCTGGGCCTCGAGCCGGGGAGTTACCAACTCCGCGTAGTCGTCGATCCCGAGAATACGATCAACGAGCAGAATGAGGCCAACAATGAGATGGTTACAGCCTTCTTCATCCAGGGCTCGGAGCTCCTGGCCCAGAGCCTCGAGTTGGGGACCGAGCCGGTCCATCAAGGGGATACGATCACCGTCGCCTCCGTGATCAAGAACGCCGGGAAGAAGGAGGCGAAGCGGTTCACCGTCGGCTTCTTCATCGATGATCGCCGTTTCGATACCTTCTACTATGAGGATGAGGAGGGGCTGAGGCAGAACGAGACGGTGAAAGTCCAGGGGAAGCTCGATACCACGGACCTCCCGGCGGGGAGCTACACCCTGCGGGTCTTCGTCGATCCCGAGAATCGCCTCGCGGAGCTGGATGAATCGAATAATGTGATCAGCGCTCCCTTGGAGATCCTCCCGCCCAGGCCACGGAAAGCTGAACTCCATCCCACGGGCCTGGCCCTCGAGCCGCCCTCTCCGGTCCGCCTCGGCCAGGTGGTCCGCGTGAGCGCGACCATTTGGAACACCGGGAATATCGAGGCCTCGCGATTCCAGGTCGAGCTGGCCTACAGCCCTGATGGGCAGAGCTGGCTCCCCTTCGCGGTCCAGGACATCCCCGGCCTCGCCAAAGGGGCGAAGGAGATCGTCGAGGGGCAGCTCCCCACCTCCAGCTTGACCTTAGGGGTCAGCTACAAGATCCGAGTGTTCGTCGACCCGCGGAACGAGGTGGAGGAGCTTGACGAGACTAACAACGCTCTGATCACCGGCCTCTCGTTGATTACCCCGATCGCCCCCCAGGTCGTAGGGGCGAACCTCACCCTGAGAGACCTCATCTTAAGCCCGCCCTCGCCGGTCGCCCAGGGGACCCAGGTCCAGGCCTGCGCCGAGATCACCAACACCGGCCAGGGCGTGGCCGGGGAGTTCCAGGTTGAGTTCCTCTATCGCCAGGACCAGGTCGGGGCCTTCAGCTCCTTCGCCAGCAAGTCCATCCCCAGCCTGGAAGTCGGCCGCTCACTCACCATCTGTGAGCTATTCAACACCGCTGGGCTGGCCCTGGGGAGTTACGAGATCAAGGTGGTCGCGGACTCCGCCAACTGGGTCCCCGAGCTCGATGAGATGGATAATGAGCTGGTCCGGACACTCATCATCTCCCCGCCCGTCCCCCAGCCCGACCTCTACCCTGCTGGGCTAGCCTTCGACCCGCCCTCACCGGTCGCTCAGGGCGAGCTGGTCCGAGTCTGCGCGAGGGTCGCCAACCTCGGCTCGGCTGCCGCGGGCCAGTTCGCCGTCTCCTTCAACTACTTCCTCGACTCTTACATCCAGTTCGCCACCGCCACGGCCGCGGGCCTCAGGGCTGGGGGTCAAGTCGAGCTCTGCCGCGTCCTCGCCACCTCTGCTCTCGCCCCGGGGAGTTATGAGATAAAGGTCCGGATCGATCCTGACAATCGCGTAGCGGAGACAAACGAGACAAATAACGAGCTCTCAGGCTACCTCACGATCATCGCCCCCTTCCCGCCGGCTCCTCAACTCGTCCTGGGGACCGGGGGCGCGGTTCGCCTCCTCGAGCTGGATAAGAGGAGTGGCACGGTCTATCTCGGCTCGGAGGACGGGAAGCTCTATGCCCTGGAGCGAGGGGCTGTCCCAAAGGCTGGCTTCCCCTTCGAGGCGGGGAGCCCGATTCGGGCCCTAGCCCTCGATGCCGGGGCGCCGCGAGCGGCATATTTGGGGACCGCCGACGGGAAGCTTTATGCGGTCAAGCTCGAGAGCGGCCGGGAGATCTGCCGGGCCTCTCTCAGTGGGGAGGCCCGATCGCTGGCGGTGGATAGGTTCGGGAACATCTATGCCGGCCTCGCGGGGAAAGTGGTGAGCCTGACCTCGGCTTGCCAGCCGCGCTGGGAGTTCGCCACCATCGGGGAGGTGCGAGCGCTCATCTCTCATGACGCTAAGGATCTGGTCTACGCTGCCACTTCCGGCGGACTGCTCTATGCCCTGGCTCGCGATGGCACCATCAAGTGGCAGCTCGACCTGCGCAGTCCTTTGACTTTCCTCGCCCTGGGTGAATCAATCTACACTGGCACGGAGGACGGGAAGGTCCAGGCCGTGAGCTTCGGCGGGAGCCCGGGCTGGAGCTTCACCGTCGGTGGGGCAGTCACGGGCCTGGCGGTCGATGTGGAGCGGCGCGACCCGATCTATGCCGCCTCGGCCGACGGGAAGCTCTACGCTTTGGACCTCTCCGGAAGGCTCTACTGGGCCTTCTCCACCGGCGGGCCGCTCTATGCCCGGCCGGCGATCGATGGCCGGAGCGGGAGGGTCTTCCTCGGCTCGAGCGATGGGAAACTCTATGCCCTCGAGCCTGCCGGGCGAGAGGCCTTCTCCGTGGCCGTCGGGAGCCCGATCCGCTCGACCCCAGTCATCGATGCCTCAGTTGAAAGAGTCGGGGCGGAGGTGCGGCTCGTCCGGGCGATCTACTTTGGGGCGGAGAATGGGAATATTTACCTGATCAAGGATTGATAAGGAAAGGAGAGATAGATGGGCAGGAGGTCAGTATCAGTCGGTTTTCTACTCCTCTTGAGCTTGAGCCTCTTGATCGGGCTGGCCGGGGTCGGGCGCGGGGGTGTAGGGCTCCCGGAGCTCCATCTCCAGAAGATCGTGTTGGAGCCGCCCTCGCCGGTAGCACGCGGTGAGGTGGTGGCGATCCATGCCTGGGTGATGAACACCGGCGAGCGATCGGCTGGGGAGTTCAAGGTGGAGTTCTTCTACCGCCGCCAGGGAGGGGAGAGCTGGACCAGCTTCCATGTAGCTATGGTCTCTAACCTCGCCCCGAGCCGCCAGGAAGCCTTGGAGGTCAAGGACGATGGTCGCGGAGTTGCCTTGGATACGGCAGTTCTCGAGCCCGGAGCTTATGAGGTCCGCGTGGTGGCCGACTCGAACAACCAGATCCCTGAAGAGGACGAGACAAACAACGAGCTGGTAACCGCTCTGACGATCTTGCCCTCTAAGCTGGGGCTGGCCGACCTCCAGCCGGTCGCGGTCAGCCTCGCCCCGCCGCTGCCGACGGCCGACCAGCTCGTGGTCGTCACCGTCGAGATCAGGAATACGGGAGACAAGGCCGCTGGGCCTTTCCGGGTCGCCTTCCGCGTCGATGGCCGGGAGTTCGATTCCACAGGCTTGGAGGGCCTCGCGGCGGGGGCGAGCCTCTCCACCCAGGGGGCGCTCGACCCTTATGCCTTGAGCCTGGCCCCGGGGAGCCACATGCTGCTCATCGCCGTCGACCCCGATGGGCAGGTCGAGGAGCAGGATGAGGCGAATAACGAGCTCACTGTCTCACTGACCATCCAAGGGGCCGAGCTCCATCCAACGAGCTTGGAACTGGACAAGCCGCTCATCCGGCTCGACGGGCGGGTGACGATCTCCTCGAAGGTCGCGAACACAGGGAAGGGCCCGGCCCCGACGGTAGAGGTCGGCTTCTATATCAATGGGCAGCAGTTCGCGCTTGCCAGCCTCGGACCCCTCGGCCCGGGAGAGGAGGCCCTCGCCCAGGGGGAGCTGATCCCAGCCAAGCCGGGGCTCAGCCTCGCCCCAGGAGTCCATCAACTGAGCGTGGTAGTCGATCCGAACAATCTTATCCCCGAGCTGGACGAGGCTAACAATAGGTTGACTAAGGCCGTGACGATCCTCCCGCCGGAGCCCCAGCTCCCCGAGCTCCATCCAGAGAGCCTGGAGCTCAATCCGCCCTCCCCGGTGGAACTCCGAATGGCCGAGGTGGTGACTGTCTCCTCAGTGATCAAGAACACGGGGAAGGCCCCGGCGAGCGGGTTCGCCGTGGCCTTCAGCTACCGCGGGAAGGGGCGGCTCCGCTGGGAGCCCCTCCCCTGCCGGGACCAGGCGGGCTGCTCCAATCTTGCGCTCGCACCGGGAGGCGAGCTGAAGGTCGAGGGGAAGCTGACCCTCGCCCCCTTAAGCCCCGGGATCTATGAGATCCGGGTGGTCGTCGATCCCCCGGTCGATGGCGACAGCATCGGCCAAGTGAGGGAGCTAGAGGAGATGAACAATGAGTTGGTCACAACCCTCACTCTCCTCTCGCCGCGCCTGCCGGACTTGGCACTCGACCCGCTCACGCCAGTGGTCGTCGCCCCGGCCTATCAAGTCAATCGCGGCCAGACCCTCCGCTTCACGGCCAATATCGCCAACCTGGGAGATCTTGAAGCCGGGCCATTCGCCGTGGAGTTCGCCTACTGCCGGCTCTCAGAGACCTTGCCCGTAGAGGCAGAACAACCCTGCACTAAGCCAGCGGACTTTGCGACCTTCGCGGTCATTTCCCTCCCCGGGCTAGCCGTCGGGAAGAGGACAGAGGCCAAGGCAGTCCTCGAGACCTCGACCCTCCAACCGGGAAGCTACTCGATCCGGATCACTGTCGATCCGGGAAACCCCAGCCGACCTAACGGCTTAGTGGAGGAGCAGAGCGAGCTGAACAACGCGCTGGATATCCCCATCCTCATTCAGGGGGCTGATCTCATCCCGATCGCCCTTGCGCTCGAGCCGCCTTCTCCAGTGACCCAGGGGACGGTCGTCAAGGTGACGACTACGGTGATCGACGCCGGAGTGGAGCCGGTGGGGAAGTTCGATGTCAACTTCTACTGGTGCCGGCTGGCAGGGACGGGGACAACGAGCTGCCAGAGGGAGGCCGAGTTCGTCTCCTTCGGCGGGGTCTCCTTCCCCGGGATCGCCTCGAACAATCCCGAGCCGGCGAGCCGCTCACTCGATACCGCGACTCTCGAGCCGGGGGACTACCTCATCCGCGTGGTCGTTGACCCCGACGGACGCGTGGCGGAACAGAACGAGGCAAATAACGCGCTGACGACCACACTGAGGGTCGAGCCCCGCCCGGCGGACCTCCGTCCCGAGCCAAAGCTCACCTTCGAGCCTGAGCCACCGATCACTGCTCCTACCCCGGTGAAGGTCCACGGGGCGATCGTCAACAGCGGCGGGACAGCCGCTGGAGAGTTCCGTGTCTCCTTCCTCTACCGCAAGGTCGAGGAGGGGGCAGCCTATGTCCCCTTCGACAGCGTTACCCTTTCCGGCCTCGGGCCGGGTGAGCGGGCCGAGGTCCTAGGAGTCCTGGATACCACTAGCCTAGAGAGCGGGGCCTACGAGGTCTGCATTCTGGCCGACCCGGACGGCAAAGTGGAAGAGTTGGACGAGGCCAACAACATCTACTGCACCCCACCGCCGTTCGTGATCATCGGAGTCGAGGCTGCCGGTCGGGCCGATCTCGTCCCCGTGAACCTGGCCATCAAACCCTCGCCGATCCTCCAGCGGGGTCAGACGGCCCAGATCTATGCGACGATAAAGAATGAGGGTCCAGGACCGTCTGGGCCTTTCACAGCCCAATTCGTCCGGAAGGCCTCGAACCCAGGTGAGGTCATCTTCGCCACGAGAGAGGTCTCCCAGCTCGGTTCCGGCGAGACGATCACCCTCCAGGTCAGCCTCCCGACCTCTGGGCTCGCCTACGGTGACTATACGATCGCCGTGGTAGTCGACCCTGAGGATCGCGTGAAGGAGCTAAATGAGGGGAATAACCAGATTCAGGTGGTCATGACAATCATCTAGAGAAATAACCAGGGCCGCGGTCAGTCATCTAGCGCTACCGGCCGCGGCCCTGCTCTTTAGACCAAGAACCCGAAGAGGAGGAAGAGGAGGAGGTTGAGGAGCCCGTAGAGGAGCAGTTGGAGCAAATCACCACGCCCCACCTCTAGGCCGAAGGCCAAGGCCGGCCCCGCGCTCAGGGCGAAATTGGTGGTGTAGCTCATATACCCGATCGTGAAGGGCCGGCTCACATCGAGCCCGAGGCTCGTGGATTCCCGGCCCAGGCTCGGCTCGAGCCGCTCGAGGAGAATGACCCCCGCAGCCACCTTCCCGGTAGGGAGGGTCCCGGTCTTGAAGCCTTCATTGACCTGGTGGGTCGCGCCGCGGGCCACATGGTAGTCCACCCCGCCCTGGGAGAAAGTGATGAGCCCGGGGTTGAAATAAGACTCCCTGGCAGGGGTGACGAGGGCAAGCATCGCCTTCTGGCCACGATAGGGGGCGATGGCTTCCAAGAGTTCCGGCTTGAGCCGGGAATTGAAGGTCCGCTCATTGATGTAGATGAAGGTCAGGATGAACTGAGCATTCTCTTCCGAGACGAAGATTGTAGCGACCAAGTCTGGATCTAAGCCCGTCTCTTGCACGATCCGCTGGCGCGCCAGCTCTTCCAGGCTCGCCCCGAGGGCTGGCAGCGCGAAGACAATCGAAAGCAGGAGGGCAGCAAAGAAGATCCTTTTCATCTTTCCTCTCCTTAACAGAACAGAAGGGGACTCCCTTTCGGGCCCCTGCCCTCTCCTAAAGCCGCCTTAGTAAGGGCCAGTGAGGAAGGCCAGCAACGCCACCAGCCACAGGAACCAAAAACCGAAGAGCCAAATCCACCAGTCCATCTACCACCACCTCCTTGACCGAAGCAATTATAGCTCGACTCGCCAGGGAAGACAAGTGGCTGTCAAGCTGGGGCTATTGTGCCTCCATCTCCAGGACGAGATAGAGGACCGGGGCCTTGGCCCAGGCATGGTTCGCGGGGGTGTCTGCAAAGAGCTGCATCGTGTTGTAGATATAGAGGTCAAGGTTTGTATAGCTCCCCGCCGGCAGCTCACCGTGATAGACTTGCTCCCCCTGGCGGAAGACGCCCATGAGGTTGAGAGTGAAGCCGCGCCAGCGCTCGCGGGCATCCCCGCTGTTCGCGAACTGGTCTGTGGGAGTCACGACCACCACCCACTTCTTCCCCGGCGGCACGGTCCGGGTCACCCCTCGCCAGGCTACTTCATAGGCCTGCTCGATCAGCCCTACGCCCGTGCTCTTGGCCCCGATCACCTTAGCTTCTATCACCCGCACCTCGCCGGAGATGGCAGCGAGCCCTGAGGGCTCTGGCGCCCGGTCCAGGGTGGTGTGGACAAAGGCTGCAGCGACCGCCACGCCAAAAACCAGGGCCACCCCGATCAAGTAGCGCCGCATTACCGGTCACCTCCTTCTAGGGAGATGATCGATTATAGCAAGCCTGCATGACTCGCGGCCACCCCGATCAGGGCCCTCCAGGCCGGGTAGAGGCTCTGTCAAAGGGGAGTGGGGCAAGCACGGATGAGGTCACCCCTTAAAAAGGGGGAGAGTGGCCTGTCTCTCCATCTCCAGGGAGTGGAGGAAATGGTGGAAGAGCTGGGTGATCGTCTCCAAGTTCAGGGAGTAATAGGTCAACTGGCCCTCGCGGCGAGACCGCACTAGTCCTTGGAGCCGAAGGAGATGGAGGTGCTTGGAGATCGTCGAGTGCTTCACCCCCAAGGCCTGGGCCAGCTCCATCACCGAGAGCTCCCCAGCTCGGGCCAAGAGCTCCATCAGCTTGAGCCTGGAGGGATGAGCAAAGCACTTAAAGAGATCGGCGTAGCTCTCATCCATTTGGCGACCTCCGTGACGCAGATCACTTGACAACGGGAGCGATCCTTATTATAATCTTCCTTGCCCGGGTGGTCAAGTGCGCATGTGCGCCGACCTCTACCACAAAGGGGAGGAGGTGAGCCCGATGCTCTTGAAGAAGAAGGGCGGCGGGAAGAAGCCCGCCGGCGGGAAGAAGTAAAGAGGGCTCACGACCTGACCGGCTGAGGCGTGCCAGTATGCCCTACAAGGCACGCCTCTTGCTTTTGGCGCTTGACAGCAGAGCCGATCTCCCTTATGATTCAAAGGAGCGCCGAGGTGGCGGAACTGGCAGACGCGCATGGTTGAGGGCCATGTGGGTAATAAAAACGCCCGTGCGGGTTCAAGTCCCGCCCTCGGCACTACATCTTTATGGGTGAAGAGGGAAGGATCAGGATCGTCCTGGACACCCTCGGGGGCGATAACCCTCCCGCTGAGCTCATCAGAGGCGGTCTCGCCGCGGCTCGAGCCTTCGAGGTCGAAGTGATCTTCGCCGGGGAGCGCGCATTGATCGAGCAGGAGCTCCGGGACCAGGCTCCCTTTTATTCGATCATCGATGCGCCTGAGGCAGTGACAATGGAGGATTCTCCGGCCGAGGCGGTCCGGAGGAAGCGGGAGAGCTCGCTCGTCCAAGGGATACTCGCCCTGAAAGAGGGCCGGGCTGAGGCCTTCGTCTCCCCTGGGAATACCGGGGCGGTCATGGCCGCCGCCCTGCTCCAGCTCGGCCGCCTCCCGGGGATCGACCGGCCTGGGATTGCTGTCCCGATCCCCACGCTCACGGGGAAGAGCCTCCTCCTCATTGATAGCGGCGCGAATGCCGACTGCTCCCCCCTCAACCTCCAGCAGTTCGCCATCATGGGCCGAGTCTATATGCAAGAGATCCTCGGCCTTCCCCAGCCGCGGCTCGGCCTCCTGAACATCGGGGCCGAGCGGGGGAAGGGGAACGAGCTGGCCCGGCGGGCCTTCGAACTCTTGGAAGGGCTAGAGGGCTTCGTCGGGAATGTCGAGAGCGACCGCCTCCTCCGCGGCGAGGTCGATGTCCTCGTCTGCGACGGGTTCGTGGGGAATATCCTCCTCAAGGGGATTGAGGGGGCCGCGGCCGCGATCATCGAGCTCCTCAAGAGGTCGATCCGCCAGGACCTCCCCGCACGACTCGGGGCCATCCTGATGGCCTCCCAATTCCGCCTCCTGAGGGAGAAGCTCGACTCCGCTCATCACGGCGGGGCACCCCTCTTGGGGGTCAACGGGGTGGTGATTGTGGCCCATGGTCGCTCTGACGCCCTCGCGATCAAGAATGCGATCAGGGTAGCCAAGAGCGCCGTCCAAAACCGGCTCCCGGAGAAGATCGCCCAGGGGATCGCCCGCCACATGGAGGGCTCCAGGGCCCCTTGACCGGGGGGTGAGCATCAGATATAACTGGGCCGAAAACCGGCAATCGAGGAGGAGGTTTAAGAGATGGTTGAGGACGAGATCGCGGAGAGAGTCAAGCGCATCATCGAGGAGCAACTGATGGTCGATGCCAGCGAGATCACTGAGAAGGCCACCTTCATCGATGACCTGGGGGCGGACTCTCTAGACATTGTAGAGATGATCATGGAGCTGGAAGAGGAATTCGGGATCGAGATCCCCGATGAAGATGCCGAAAAGATCACTACCGTCGGGGAGGCCATCGAGTATATCCGCGGACTGGTGGAGCGACAGGGGGGGATCTGACCTGATCCGAAAGGGGTGAGATGGACCCGCGCGCAATCGGCCTCTTGCTCTTGGGGCTCGGCGGGCTGGCGATGGCCGTGGGGCTCTTATTGCTCTTCCTCCCCCGAAGCCTCGCCTGGCTCGGCCACCTCCCTGGCGACTTTCAGGTCGAGCTCGGCCAGCGCGGGCGGCTCTACCTCCCTCTTGGGACTTGCCTCGTCCTCAGCCTCCTCCTCTCCCTCGTTTTTACCCTGATCGCGCGCCTCCTCCGATGAAGATTCTAGGGATCGACGAGGCCGGGAGGGGACCGGTCCTCGGGCCGCTCGTCATCGCCGGGGTCCTGGCCGATGAGGCGGGGATCACGGCCCTGATCGGGCTGGGAGTCCGCGACTCTAAGGCCCTCACCCGCCAGAGGAGGGCCAGGCTCGCACCCCAAATCGCCCAGCTCGCGGAGGTCCGGACGATCCTCATTCCAGCCGAGCGGCTCGAGGAGGATTTAAATGATGTCGAGCTCCGGGCGATGGCCGATTTGATCGGTGAGCTCCGGCCTAATTCGGTCTACTTCGATGCCCCGGCCCATCCTCAGGGAGTAGCGGGCTACCGCCGCAAGCTCCGGGAGCTGGTCGGCTTGAGGTTGCACCTCCCGGGGCCGGAGCTCTTCGGGGAGAACCAAGCCGATCGGAAGTATCCGATCGTGAGCGCAGCCTCGATCATCGCCAAGGTCGAGCGGGACCGGGCGATCCTCGAGCTGCACAAAGAATATGGTGACTTCGGCTGGGGCTACCCCTCCGAGCCGAAGACCCTTAAGTTCTTGGAGGAATGGTATCGCCGGCATAGGTGCTTCCCGCCCTGTGCACGGGCGAAGTGGCGGACCCTGCGACGATTAGAGGGCACTCTCGAGGGTTGATAGGAAAGGCTAGGGCGATGCTCGACTTAAAGCTGATCCGTGAGAATCCCGAGGAGGTCGAGCGACGGCTCCGGACCAGGGATGCCAGCATCAGCCTAAATGGCTTGCTCAGACTAGATGAGAAACGCCGCGCGATCATCCGCGAGGTCGAGGAGTTGAAGGCCGAGAGGAATGAGGGCTCGAAGGAGATCGGGAGATTGCTTGCTGCGGGCCGAACTGAGGAGGTCGCTCAATTGAAGGGAGAGATGGCCAAGCTCGTCGAGCGGATCAGAGGGCTAGATGAGCAGCTGAAAGCGGTCGAGCAGGAGATCAGGGAACTGCTCATCCGCCTCCCGAACCTCCCGCATGGGTCGGTCCCGGTCTCCACGAGGAAGGGGGATAAAATTGTCTTGCGGGAATACAAGGAGAAGCCGAGCTTCCCCTTCACCCCGAGGAGCCACCTCGAGCTTGGCGAGGCCTTAGGAATCCTTGATTTCCCTAGTGGGGCCCGCCTCGCCGCCTCGAGGTTCCCCTTATACCGCGGGAAGGGAGCGCTCCTCGAGCTGGCGCTCGTCCAGTTTATGTTCCATTACCAGGCTGAAGAGAACGGCTATGAGCCGATCTTCCCTCCATTCTTGGGGAATGAGGAGAGCCTCTTCACCTCTTCCCAGCTCCCGAAGTTTCAAGAAGATCTCTACTTCTGTGAGCGGGATGGGCTCTACTTGAATCCGACAGCCGAGGTCCTCCTGGCGAACCTCCACCGGGCTGAGATCCTCGAGGCCGCGGAATTACCCAAGAAGTATGCAGCCTTCACCACTTGCTTCCGGAGGGAGGCCGGCGCGGCCGGGGAGGAGGAGCGCGGGCTGATCCGAATCCACCAGTTCAATAAGGTCGAGCTCTTCTGGTTCACCAGGCCCGAGGAGTCCTA
>JBBIJD010000029.1:15239-21180 GCA_037446135.1 Candidatus Fraserbacteria bacterium | reverse complement strand
ACGGGGGCGTGGTCTAGAGGCCTAAGACGCCTGGCTGTCAACCAGGAGGTCGGCGGTTCGAATCCGCTCGTCCCCGCCAGCCTAGCTTAGGCCGAGGTAGCTCAGTTGGTAGAGCACGGGACTGAAAATCCCGGTGTCCCCGGTTCGAGTCCGGGCCTCGGCACCAATCTTGACTGGAGAGGAGTCTTGCCCGCCGGAGCTCAGCCCAGGCGAGCCTTCCCGGCCATGCCAAGTGCCCCGGCAGGTCAGGCTAGAGGGGCCGGCTCACTAAGCCCTGCATTCCCCGGGAAATATTTCCGCCGCCTCGTCGAGAGCTAGAGAGCCCTCTACCCTTCGTGCCTCCTGGTGCTCCCTGGCCTGCCCTCGCCGAGCGGACGGGCTCCAGCGGGGCTTGAGGGCCAAAAGATGAGCCGGATTCGGGGAATCACCCCCTGGCAGGCCGCTTGACTCCCGCCGCGATGAGCCGCTATCCTAAGCTCAGCCCACCCGATAACCAGAAACGATGGAGGAGAGGTTCATCCTTAGGCGCGACTATACCTTCGCCCGCTTTGTCAAGGGCGCAGGGAATCGACTGGCTTGTGCGGCCGCCCAGGCCGTGGCCGAGAACCCTGGAAGGGCCTATAATCCGCTCTTCATCTACGGCCGGGTCGGGCTGGGGAAGACCCATCTCCTCCAGGCGATCGGGAATCATGTCTTGGAGAACCATCCCGAACTTCGCCTCCTCTATACCACTTCAGAGCGGTTCGCGATCGAGCTCATTGAGGCGATCCAGAGTAACAGGACCGCCCAGTTCCGCCGGAAATACCGCGAGGCGGACCTCCTCCTGCTCGACGATGTCCAATTCCTCAAGCACAAGGAGGGGACCCAAGAGGAGCTCTTCCATACCTTCAATGAGCTCTATAACCGCGAGCGGCAGATCGTCCTCTCCTCCGACCGTCCCCCGGAGGAGCTCCATGAGCTTCAGGAGCGGCTAGTCTCGCGGTTCCGCTGGGGCCTCGTCGCTGAGATCCAGCCCCCGGACCTGGGGACAAGGCTGGCGATCCTCCGGGCCAAGGCCCACGAGCATGGCCTGGCCGTTGAGGACCAGATCCTCGAGCTGATCGCCACGAGGATCTCCTCGAATGTCCGGGCCCTCGAGGGGGCCCTGATCCGCGCCGTCGCCTATGCGGAATTGAACGGGCTCCCCCTGACACGCGAGCTGGCGGAGGGCCTCCTCACCCCCGAGCCTGGAGATGGCCAACTGGACATCGCCGCGATCAAGGCCGAGATCGCCTCCCAATACCAGATCACGGTGACCGAGCTCGAGGGGGAGAACCGGGATAAGCGGGTCGCCCAGGCCCGCCAGATCGCGATCTACCTCGCCCGGGAGCTGACTGGGAGCTCCTTCCCCGAGATCGCCCGGGCCTTCGGCGGACGGGATCACTCGACGATGGTCCGGGCCTATCGGAAGATCAAAGACCTCGAGGGGATCCCGCTCTTCCAGAGCGAGCTCGCTGAGTTGAAGTCCTCACTGCGGGCTAAGTTCAGAGTCGCGAGCCAGCCTTAAAGAGGGGGCTGTGCACAGTTATGCACAGGCCGGGAAGGCCGTTCCAGTCAAGATTGAATCGATAGCCAATTCTAGAGCCCCGTTCAATTCCCGAAGGGAGCCTGTGCATAGTTATGCACAGCCCCTGTGCATAACCTGTGCAAAACCCACCCCAAGCTGTGCATAACCCCTGTGCATGGCCGACCGTCTCGGCTGTGCACAGGAGTTATGCACAGGGAAACCGGGGTTATGCACACCCCCTGTGCACAGTTATGCACAGGGTGGAGGGGCCTTCCAATCCGGGTTAAACTGAGTTATGCACAGCCCGACCGCCCCCCTACTACAACTACTATCCTTAAATAAATATCCTGTAGTTGTTGTAGTAAAGGTCAGGGATATAATAGGGCGATGAGGCTGAAGCGGCTCGCCCTGCGGAACTTCCGGAACCTCCGGGAGGTGGAGATCACACCCCATCCGGGCTATAACCTCCTCTTGGGGGCCAATGGGTCGGGGAAGACCAACCTCTGCGAGGCACTCTACTTTGCGGCTAAGGGCGAGCTGCTCAAGGGCGAGCGGCAGCGGGAACTGATCGCCTTCGGCGAGAGCCTGGCCCTGATCGAGCTGGAGCTCGACCGAGATCTGCTGAAGATCGTGCTGGACGGCACGGCGAGGATGAAGCGGGTCGAGCTCAACGATAAGCCGGCCGAGCCGGGGCGGCTCAATGAATGCCTAAGAGTGGTGGCCTTCACCGCCGCTGACCTCCAGGTGATCAAGGGCGAGCCTCAGCTCCGGCGGGCCTTCCTCGATAGCGCCATCGCCGAGCTAGACCCGGAATATAAGCGCTATTGGCGGCGCTACGAGCGGGTCGTCTCCGGGAAGAACTACCTCCTCCGGCAGGGGCGACCAGACCAGGAGTTGCTTGCCGTCTACCAAGAGGAATTGGCTAGACTGGGGGCTCAACTCCTCGCTCGCCGATTGGCCTACCTCCAGGAGATCAATGCCGAGCTCCGCTGTCTCCAGGGCCGTCTGGGGCTGAAGTCGCTGGAGTTAGAATACCTCCCCTCACTGGAGGGCCTCCCTGGGAGCCCCGAGCAGCTTCTGGCCCGGCTGGCCAGCGAGCTGGACCGGGTAGCCGCGGAAGAGGAACGGCGGGGGTTCTCCCTCGTCGGCCCTCATCGGGATGATTTGCAGTTCACCAGCGAGGGGGTCGACTTGAAGAGGTTCGGCTCCCAGGGGGAGCAACGGCTGGCGATCCTCGAGGCCAAGCTCGCCCAGTGCGAGCTCCACCGCCGGAGGTTCGGGAGCTACCCTATCTTAATCCTCGATGATCTCCTCTCCGAGCTCGACCCGAAGAATGGGCGGCTCCTCCTCGAGGCTCTCCCTCCGGAGGCTCAGGCCTTCCTCACCGCTATCGAGCTTCCACCGATCTTGAAAGGGTTTGTGGGCCGGACCTATTACCTTGGTGAGGGGAGGGTGAGGGAGCAGGCTTGACCTTGACCGAGATTTTGGGCCTCCTACGGCAGATCTTCACGCGCCATGGCTTAGCAGAGGAGTTCCAGGAGCAGGAGCCGCTCTTCCTCTGGGAGGAGGCGGTCGGTGAGCGGATCGCCCGGCTCGCCTCGCCCTTGCGGGTCCGGGAGGGGATCCTCTTCGTCGAGGTCAAGAGCCATGTCCTCGCCCAGGAGTTGAGCCTCCTGAAGGAGGACTATATCCGGAAGCTCAATCGGCTCCTCGGGGAGGAGCGGGTCCGGGACATCCGCTTCCGCGTCGGGATCGGAGTCGGACTCGAGGGTGAGGGAGCCCCGCGCGCTCAAGAGCCTCCTCCGCGGCTGGAGGAGGTCTCCTTAAACCCAGAGGAGCAAGAGGAGATCGATGGGCTGGTCCGGGAAATCGAGGATGAGCGCTTGAAGGAGGCGCTTCGTGCCTTCTTCCTCACCGAGCGAAGGATCGAGAGGCTCCGGCTCGAGCGGGGCTTTAAGCGCTGCACTCGCTGCGGCGGGCTCTACAAGGACGGCGGGGAGCTCTGCCTCTACTGCCGGCTGGAATCGGGCGAGCTTGAACGATAGAATGAGAAAGATGCGGATCATAGGGACGACGATCTTGGCCCTCCGCTCGGAGGAGGAGCGCAAAGTAGTGATCGCCGGCGACGGCCAGGCAACTCTAGGGAATACGATCATCAAGGCCCATGCCAAGAAGATCCGGAAGATCTACGACGGCCGGGTGCTGGTCGGCTTCGCCGGAGCCACCGCCGATGCGATAACTCTATTCGAGCGATTCGAGGGGAAGCTGAAGGAGCACAATGGGAAGCTCCTGCGAGCTGCGGTCGAGCTGACCAAGGACTGGCGGACCGACCGGGTCCTCCGCCGATTAGAAGCATTGATGGCCGTGGGGAATGAGGAGACCCTCTTATTGATCTCCGGCTCGGGGGATGTGATAGAGCCGGACGATGCGCTCATCGGGCTGGGGAGCGGCGGGCCCTATGCCCTGGCCGCGGCCAAGGCCCTGAAGGAGGCGACCGACCTCCCGATCACCGAGATCGCCAAGAGGGCCTTATTGATCGCCAGTTCAATCGATGTCTATACCAATGATCAGATCTACATGGAGGAGCTAGCTTGGTAGAAAGAAGGATAGAGATCGTCGAGCTCCAGAAGGAGAAGGCCGAGGAGCACCTGAGGCTGGACGACCTCTCCCCCAGGGAGATCGTGGCCCAGCTCGATAAATACATCATCGGGCAGAAGGAGGCCAAGCGGGCCGTCGCGATCGCCCTGAGGAACCGGATCCGCCGCCAGAGGGTGAAGGACCCCGCCTTGAGGAAGGAGATCCAGCCCAAGAATATCCTGATGATCGGCCCGACCGGGGTGGGGAAGACCGAGATCTCCCGCCGCTTGGCGGCCCTGACCTCCTGCCCCTTCCTGAAAGTGGAGGCCACTAAGTTCACCGAGATCGGCTATGTCGGGCGAGATGTGGACTCGATGATCCGGGATCTGGTGGAGATCGCGATCCACATGGTCCGGCAAGAGGAGATCAAGAAGGTCGAGCAGGAGGCCAAGAGGCTGGTGGAGGAGCGGATCCTGGAGGCCCTCCTCCCCAGGCCACCGGATGGGATGGACCCCGAGCGGGAGGAGTCCTGGCAGAGGACGCGGGAGCGGTTCCGCCAGCGGCTCCGGGCCGGGGAACTAGAAGACCATTACATCGAGATCCGGGTCAAGCAGTCCCCGATCTCCCAGATCAACATCCAAGAGGGGATGGACCAGATGATCATCGACATGAGCGAGATCCTCTCCGGGGTCTTCCCCGGGGCCATGGCCACGAAGCGCTTGAGGATCCGGGAGGCCAGGGAGATCATCTTCAATCAGGAGGCCGATAAGCTCATCAACCAGGAGGAGATCCGAGCGAGGGGTGTGAAGCGGGCCGAGGAGATGGGGATCATCTTCATCGACGAGCTGGACAAGTTGGCCGCCGGTGGGAGGGAGGAGCGGGCCGGACCGGGGGTCTCCCGCCAGGGGGTCCAGCGGGACCTCTTGCCCCTGCTCGAGGGCTCGACCGTCCGAACAAGGTATGGGAATGTGAGCACCGAGAACATCCTCTTCATCGCTGCCGGGGCTTTCACCATGGCCAAGCCCTCGGACCTGATCCCGGAGCTCCAGGGCCGATTCCCAATCCGAGTCGAGCTCCACTCCCTCACCCAGGCCGACTTCGAGCGGATCCTCACCGAGCCGGAAGATGCCCTCACCAAGCAATATCAAGCCCTTTTAGCGACTGAGGGCCTCAAATTGGAGTTCACCCCTGAGGCGATCTCCGAGATCGCGAAGATCGCCTATGAGCTGAACTCGAGGCTCGAGGACATCGGGGCCCGCCGGCTCCAGACGGTGATGGAGAAATTGATGGAGGACATCTCCTTCGAGACCGTCGAGCTCGAGGAGGAGCGGCGACTCGTCATCGACGCCCAGTATGTCCGGGATAAGCTCTCTGGGATCGTCCAGGACCTCGACCTGAGCCGGTATATCCTCTAAGGTTGACAAAAAACGAGGGGTGTGCTATATTAGCAGCGATATGGGTAGGGGATTATCCTTGTGGGAGGTGGTCGCTCTAGAGGGGTTGCTCTCCATGTCCACGCGCACGACTGGGGAGTAGCACCCTAGTCCCTTGAGGGTGCTACACTTTGCCGACCTCGGACCCAAAGGTCCAAGGTCTTTTCATTTTAGTAAGGAGGAATCATGATAAGCATCAAACTGCCCGACGGAGAGGAAGTCCAGGCCGAGGGTGGCCGGCCGCTGAAGGAGATCCTGACCGAGGTGGCGCGTGGCGCGCCACGCCACCTGGACCCTAAGCTGATCGACAAGATAATAGGAGCGAAGCTCCTCGCTGGCGAGCTGATCGACCTCCATCAAGCTATCCCGGACGGGGCGGAGGTCG
>JBBIJD010000029.1:0-15139 GCA_037446135.1 Candidatus Fraserbacteria bacterium | reverse complement strand
CTCGCTGGCGAGCTGATCGACCTCCATCAAGCTATCCCGGACGGGGCGGAGGTCGAGCTGATCCCGCTCGACTCCGCAGAGGCCCGGGAGATCTATCGCCACAGCCTCTCGCATATCCTGGCCCAGGCGGTCAAGCGCTTGATCCCCGAAGCGAAGCTAGGGATCGGCCCGGCGATCGCGGAGGGCTTCTACTATGACTTCGATCTCCCGGAGAGCCTCTCGCATGAAGACCTGGAGAGGATCGCCAAGGAGATGGACCGGATCATCCGAGAAGATCACCCCTTCGAACGGATCGAAGTCCCAAAAGAGGAGGCCCGCAGGATCTTCTCTGAGAGGGGCGAGACCTATAAGCTCGAGCTTCTGGATGGGATCGAGGATGAGCGGGTCTCACTCTACAAGGATGGGGAATTCCTCGACCTCTGCCGCGGGCCGCACATGCTCCGGACCGGCCAGGTCAAGCACTTCAAGCTCCTGGAGGTGGCCGGGGCCTACTGGCGTGGGGATGAGCGGAATAAGATGCTCCAGCGGGTCTACGGGACCGCCTTCTACAAGAAGGAGGAGCTGGAAGCTTACCTCAAGCAACTGGAGGAGGCGGCCAAGCGGGACCATCGCCGGCTCGGGCGGGAGCTCGATCTCTATAACACTTATGACGAGGGTGGGACCGGGCTGATCTACTGGCACCCCAAGGGGGCCAGGGTCCGCCTGATAATCGAGGACTTCTGGCGGGCGGAGCACCTCAGGAACGGCTATGAGCTGGTCTATACCCCGCACATCGGGCGGGCACGGCTCTGGGAGAGGAGCGGCCACCTCGACTTCTACCGTGAGAACATGTATGCCCCGATCGAGATCGAGGGGCAGGAGTATTACCTCAAGCCGATGAACTGCCCCTTCCATATCCTCATCTACAAGAGTCAGCCGCGGAGCTACCGTGACCTCCCCTTGAGATGGGCCGAGCTGGGGACCGTCTACAGATATGAGCGGAGTGGGGTCCTTCACGGCCTCCTGCGGGTCCGTGGCTTCACCCAGGACGATGCCCACATCTTCTGCCGCCCGGACCAGGTCGAGGACGAGATCTTAAGGGTCCTGGACTTCAGCCTCTACATGCTGGGCTCGTTCGGGTTCAAGGAGTATGAGCTGAGCCTGAGCGTCCGTGACCCCGCGACCCCGGAGAAGTATGCTGGGCGGGCCGAGGACTGGGAGCTGGCCGAGGGGGCCCTCGCCAGGGCCCTCGAGATCCGCGGCTTCCCCTACACCAGGATGGAAGGCGAGGCGGTCTTCTACGGCCCGAAGATCGACATCAAGGTCAAGGACGCGATCGGGAGGAGCTGGCAGCTCTCGACCATCCAGTTCGACTTCAACCTTCCGGAGAGGTTCGACCTCACCTTCATGGGGGAGGACAGCCGAGAGCATCGGCCTTACATGATCCATCGGGCCTTGCTCGGCTCGCTCGAGCGGTTCCTTGGGATCTTGATCGAGCACTATGCCGGGGCTTTCCCGATTTGGCTCGCACCGGTCCAGGCGGCCGTCCTCCCGGTGATCGAGAAGAACTCGGCCTATGCCGAGAGGGTGGTGGCCCGCTTAAGGGAGGCCGGGCTGCGGGCCGAGCTCTTCGGCGGGGGGAAGACCCTCTCCTACCGGATCCGGCAGGCCCAGCTCCAGAAGATCCCTTATATGCTCGTGGTCGGTGACCGCGAGGAGCAAGAGGGCCAGGTGGCCCTCCGCTTGCGGACCGGGGAGGACCTCGGCCCCAAGCCGCTGGAGGAGTTCATCGCCCTTCTTCAGGAGAAGGTGGCCGCCCGGGCTGAGCTCTAAAAAAGTGGTGAGCGAGGGCCAGGGCCCCCACCAGAAAGGCTAGGTAGAGCCCGAGGCAGAGCCAAAAGGCCGCCCCTTTAAGCTCGAGGTAAGAGAACCGGAAGCCGGCGAGGGAGGCCGTGACCCGATCTAGGGCCTCCAGAAGCCAGCCCTCGGCTCTGCCGAGGTAAGCTGCCAGGGGCGGCAAGGCCAGCCCGAGGAGGAGGAACCCGACCCCGCCCCAGAGGGCGAGCGTCACCAGCGGGATCACCGCTAGATTCGCCAGGACCACTAAGAGATAGAAGCGCCGGAAGTGCCAAGCGACGAAAGGGATGACCCCGAGCTGCGCTCCCAATGAGATGGTGATCAATCCCCGAAGCCAGCGTGGGCGGATCAAGCTGAAAGGCTTTAAGCCTTCCAGCCCTGGGAGGAAGAAGATGATCCCCAGCGTAGCGGAGAAGCTCAACTGGAAGCTCACATCGAAGAGGGCCTGCGGCTCCCAGCCCAGGATCGCTAAGGCCGCGGCGCTCAGGCTCTGGTAAGGGTCAACCCACTTTCGGAGGATCAGCCCCCGCTCGGCCAGGACCACGCCCAGCCCGAGGAAGGCGAACATGAGCGCGGCCCGGAGGAGGCTCACCCGGAAGCCGACGAGCAAAAGATAGAAGGCCACAACGGGGATGAGGGCCGCGTATCTCATCCCGGCGGAAGTGCGACTTACGAGGTGAAGCCGGTGGGACATGACGTAAGTCGCACTTCGCAGGATCAGCAAGAACAATCCGAGGATGATCCCCAGGTGGAGCCCGGAGACGGCCAGGACATGGGCTACCCCGGCGTCACGGAATTGGGCCTCGATCTCCTCCTTCAGGTAGCCCCGCTCCCCGAAGAGGAGGGCCTTCATGAGGCCAGAGTAGCGAGGGATCTGGCGGTCGATGAACTGAAAGAGCCTCTCCCGCATGCGATAGCCGAACTCGAGAACGGGGTTCCCCTTCCCACGCGCGACGAGCTTGATGTCGCGCCTCGACCAGACTGAGACCGTCCCCCAGATCCCCCGCTGCAGGAGATACTCACGATAGTTGAAGCCATCGATCTTTTCTTTAGGCCACTCGACCTCGGCGTAGAGCCGGAGCTCATCGCCATAGGTGATCTGGAGTGGTTCCTTGTCTCCTTTATGGAAGTAGAAGACCTGGAGAGAGCCGGTGCTATCGCGAGGCTCGAGGACGAAAGCGGTCCGCTCCGGCCCTTGGGCAGGATAGTCGGCCACCACGCCCTGGATGAATTCCCATCCCTGGCTCTGGAGGTAGAGGGCCTCGGCGGGTAGCCGGGAGCCATGATAGAGGATCGCCCCGAGCATGACGGTCGTGGCGAGGAACGCCATTTGGCTTACGGCCGGGCGGGGGCGGTGAAGAGCGAGGGCGAGGATGAGGAGCGCTCCAGCCAGGCCAAAGAGCAAGGCAAGATTCGGGGACCAATGCCGTCCTAATGCGATCCCCGTGCTGAGGGCCAGGGCCGTGATAAGCAAGGGGCAGCGCATCTCCCCTCTCCCTCCGCCTAGATTATAGATAGATCGTCCTTGGCGGGAAGGGCCCGAGTTGCGCCCGCCCGGCAGTGAAGTGTAGGATCGGCCAGAAGCCTAGGGAGGGGAGAAGGAGAGGAGATGCTCGTCGTCTTGTTCATCGCCCTTGGCTTGGCGATGGATGCCTTTGCGGTGGCCGTGACGAGCGGGCTGGCGCTCGAGCAGCTCCGGTTTAAAGCGGCCTTGAAGGTCGCTCTCTTCTTCGGGGGGTTTCAGGCCCTCATGCCGCTTTGCGGCTGGCTGGCCGGGCTCGGCCTCGAGGAGTTCATCTCGGGTTTTGACCACTGGGTGGCCTTCGGGCTCTTGGGCTTCATCGGCTGCAAGATGATCTATGAGGCGCTCCGGGCCACGCCCCGGAGGGCAACGGACCCGCTCAACCTCTATACCCTGCTGGGCCTCTCGATCGCCACGAGCATCGACGCCCTGGCCATCGGGCTCAGCTTCGCCCTCCTCGGAATCCCCATCGTCACACCCGTGATCGTGATCGGGAGCGTGACCTTCCTTTTAGCATTTCTGGGGGTCTTCCTCGGGCATAGGCTCGGGCGGCTCTTCGGCTTCCAGCGGAAGGCCGAGCTCCTCGGTGGGCTCATCCTGATCGGGATCGGCCTGAAGATCCTGCTCGAGCACCTGGCTTAGTTTGGCTCAGCGCTCTCGCTCTAAAGCCACGGTGATCTTGAAGCTGACTGAGGCCTGATCGATAATCGTCCCTTGCAGGTCCCGGAGGATCGCCAGGAACTCGACCTCTCCTGGGGAGAGGCCCCAGGCCCGGACGGCCAATTCGACGGGCAACTGGAGCCGCTGGCCGGCCTTCAGGCGGAGTGGGTGGGGCGCGAGCAGGATCTCCTTCGTGCCATCGCCCTTGACCAAGATCAATTCCCCCGTCAGCTTCAGGCCCTCCTTGCTCTCATTGACCAAGATCGCCGTGAACTTGATCCTCCCGTCCGGCGCGACCTCGAAGGAGGCATCGGGCCAGAGGGTCACGATCCTCCCCGGCACATAGAAGGGCCTCTCATCCCCCTCGGAGGGCGGGCTCTCAGGCTCGGGCTCAAGCCCAAGCTCGCTCGAGCCCGCCGAGGCGGGGAGAGCGAGCGCGGCCTCTCCCTCCGGTTCTGGCTCTGGCGGAGACTCGATGACCTTTGAGGCCGGCTCAGGCCCTCCTAGCCCTCCTGTCTTGGCCGTCGGGGCGGGGCGGCCGCCGCTCCCGCTTCCGAGGTCCCGGGCCGTGCTAAGGCTGAGGGAGATCAACCCAGCAGGGGTGACGATCGCGGCGAACGCGAGCACGACCAGTAATCCCCACCTCACTAGCCCGTGGCGCATAGTCTCACCTACCGAGGAGAATCTACCATTCAGCTCGCCTCGGGCGGGGGACTAGAGCAGTTCGGCTGGAAGAAGTCCGTCACCCCGGCGGGGGAAGGAGGGGAGGTTTTGTCCTCCCTCGGGCGATATGCTAGGATAAAGGCCCAAGGAGGGAGAAAGAGAGATGGGCAGGAATCGGATCTTCCTGGCGTTGGTAGCGCTGCTCGGGGTGGTGCTGCTCTTCATCCTCTACAAGGTCGCACTCAGCCCCTCGCGGAGCGATCTGGGCCGGCTCTCCGACTCCCAGTTGGTGGAGTTCCGGAGGCTCTATAATTCCCTCACTAGCCTCAAGGAGGTCGTGGATAAGCTCTCCGGGCGGGTTGAGCGGAGCGAGGGCGTGATCGGCGAGCTCCAGGTGAAGCTCGACGGCTCCTCCGCCTCGATCACTAAGCTGGAGGAGCGGCTTATCTCCCTCCTCGCGGACCTCGAGAGCCTCGAGCTCGTCGACCTTAGCCCGCTCGAGCAAAAATTAAGTGCACTCGAGGCCGAATTGCACGATCCGGCTCACGGCCTGGCGGTGGTCGAGGCGGCGATCCGGGCCCTAGAGGCCAGGCTGGAGGGGCTCGAGGCCCGGAGTGCCAAGATCTGGGAGTGCCTCAGCGGGATGACGGTCGTCCTCGAGGAGCGCCCGGAAGAGGTCGAGCGACTCCCGGTCGACCTGGTCCTGGCGATCGATAGCTCCGGGAGCATGAAAGTGAACGACCCCGGCGGGCTCCGGATCACCACAGCGAAGAGGCTGATCGCGGGGCTCGATCCGGCCCGGGACCGGGTCGGGCTCGTGAGTTGGGATAACGATCTTGACTTCGTCCAGCCGCTGACGAGCGACCTGGCCTTGGTGGAAAAGAGGCTCGACCAGATCGATGCGAACGGGGCTACCAACCTGACCGCCGGCCTGAGCGCGGCGATCGCGGAATTGCTCCAGAATGGCCGAGAAGAGGCCCAGAAGGTGATCATCTTCCTCACCGACGGGGATGGGGCCTACATCTTCTCTGGGGAGAAGGGCTCGCCCGTGGCCCGAGCGAACGCTAAGGGGATCAAGATCTACGCGATCGGGCTGGGGAAGGACCCCTCCAGCCTAAAGCTCCAGGACATGGCTGGGACGACCGGCGGCCGGTTCTACCTCGCCCCCACGGCCGCGGACCTCCTCGGGGTCTATGACGAGCTCTCACGACGGCTGATCGCTCCCGCAAGGCAGGTCTTCAAGCTCGTCTGTCCGGGGGATTGAGATGGAATACCCTGCGAGCCGGCAACTCGGCTCGAGTCTGGGTCTTGCTCACTTCACTACCAGGTTGATCAACTTCCCCGGGACCACGATCACCTTCTCTAACCTGTGATCGTCGAGCTGGCGCTTGATCGGCCCGAGCTCGAGGGCCCGGCGCTTCAATTCTTCCTGGTCTTGGGCCAGCTCGACCGGGATGGTCAGCCGCCCCCGGACCTTCCCATTGACTTGGACGACAATTTCCCGCTCCTCGACTGCCAGGGCTCGCTCATCGTAGCTCGGCCAGCGGTTCTCTAAGACCGCCTCGCGGTGGCCGAGCCGCTCCCAGAGCTCCTCGCAGATGAAGGGGGCGAAGGGCGAGAGGAGAAGGACCAGGTCCTCGAGGGCTCGCTTGAGCAGCGGGATGTTGATCCTCCCTGCTCCAGCTCCGGCCTCGGCAATGTAGTCATAGAGCCCATTGACGAGCTCCATGAGCGCACTCACGGCGGTATTGAAGTGGAAGGAGCGGATGTCCTCGGTCGCGGCCTTGATCACCCGATTCAGCTCCCGCCAGAGCTCCCGATCAGAGCCTTCTAGTCTTGCCGGGTCAATTGTCCCGGGAGCGCCGCGGACCTCCTCCAAGTGGTCATTCACCAGTTGCCAGACCCGCTTGAGGAACCTGGATGAGCCGGAGATGTCGGTCGGGCTCCACTCGATGTCCTTCTCCGGCGGGCCCATGAAGAGGGTGTAGACCCTCTGGGTATCGGCTCCGTATCCCTCGACGACCTCGGAGATCGAGACGATATTCCCCTTCGACTTGGACATCGCCTGCCCTCCGAGGCAGACCATCCCTTGAGTGAAGAGCCTAGCGAAGGGCTCATCGAAGTCAAGGTAGCCCATGTCCTTGAGGGCTTTGGTGATGAACCTTGAATACATCAGGTGCAAGATCGCGTGCTCCACCCCTCCGACATACTGATCGACGGGGAGCCACTTATTCACCAGCCTCGAATCGAACGGCTTCTCCTGGTCGTGTGGCGAGATATAGCGGAGGTAATACCAGCTCGAGTCGACGAAGGTGTCCATGGTATCGGTCTCCCGCTGGGCCGGGCCTCGGCACTTCGGGCAGGTGGTCTGGACGAATTCGGGGATCCCTGCCAGCCCCTCCTTCGTCACCACCTCGACATCGGGGAGGAGGACCGGGAGGTCCTCTTCCGGGACGGGGACGATCCCACACTTCTCGCAGTAGATGATCGGGATCGGTGCGCCCCAATAGCGCTGGCGGGAGATCAGCCAGTCCCGGAGGCGGTAGTTGACCGCGGCCTTCCCACAGCCGTGTCCCTCGAGCCAGGCGATCGTCCGCTTTATGGCCGCCTCGCCCGGAGTCCCGGATAGCTCGCCGGAGTTGATCATCTCCCCATACTCGGCATGGAAGAGGAGATCGCGGTAGAACTCGACCTCCCAGAGGATCTCCATGACCGTCCGCTTATCGCGGACTCTTGGCTCGAGCTCCTTGCACCGGGCTAAGATCTCCCGGTCGGCCGCTACGGAATCGAGCTCCATGACTCCCTCGGGGAAGATGAAGGCGAAGCGGGCCCCGACGACCTCGTTCCAGTTGCCCGGGAGGAGATAAGCCTTCACCAGTTCGATATAGCGGTCGATCTGGGCCTCGCCCTTTAGGGTGACATAGAGCGCCTCGCCCCCTTCACGATCCGGCCTGGTGGTGAACTCGATCCCTGCCTTCCGGAGCGCCTCAGCGAAGCCTTTTCGGACCGAGCCGGGGAGGACGAAGCTCTTAGCCAGTCCATCAGGTCGCTTGATCACGGGGATGACTGGGAGGCCATATTTCAGGGCGAACTGGTAGTCACGCTCGTCATGGGCCGGGACGGCCATGATCGCCCCGGTCCCGTAGCCCAGCAGGACATAGTTGGCCACATAGATCGGGATCCTCTCGCCGTTGACAGGGTTGATGGCCCACCAGCCGGTGAGGTAGCCCTCCTTCTCCGCTTCGGCCGCGCCCCGCTCGATCTCGCTCACTCGGATGACCCGCTCCACGAACTCCTGGAGCCGCTCGTCCCTCTCTTCTTTCAAGATCTGCTCGACCAGCGGGTGCTCCGGTGCGATGGCCATGAAGGTCGCGCCCCACAAGGTATCGGGCCTAGTAGTGAAGACCTTTAGAGAGCCCTCGCGGTCAGCCAACTTGAATTCAACCTCGGCCCCTTCGCTCTTCCCGATCCAGTTCCGCTGCATTAGCTTTACCCGTTCCGGCCATTCTTTCAGTGATTCCAGGTCCCGGAGGAGCCGCTCGGCATAGGCCGTGATCTTGAAGAACCATTGAGTGAGGTTCCTCTTCGTCACCGGCGTCCCGCACCGCTCACAGGCCCCACCGACCACCTGCTCATTCGCCAGAGAGGTGGCGCAGGAGGGGCACCAGTTGACGAGGGCCGCGGCACGATAGGCCAGCCCCTTCTCGTAGAGCTTGAGGAAGAGCCATTGGGTCCATTTATAGTATTCCGGCTCGCAGGTCGTGACCTCGCGATCCCAATCGAACTGGACCCCCATATCTCGGAACTGCTCCTTGTAGCGGGCGATCGCATCATAGGTCCACTTCTTGGGGTGGGCCTTATGCTTGATCGCGGCGTTCTCCGCCGGGAGGCCGAAGGCGTCCCAGCCCATCGGGTTGAGGACATTGTAGCCGTTCATCAAGTAGAACCTGGTGAGGCAGTCCCCGATGATGTAGTTCCGCCCGTGGCCGACATGCATCTCCCCTGAGGGGTAAGGAAACATGTTCAGGTAGTAGAGCTTGTGCTCGACATCCTCGATATCGGCCTTGAAGAAGCCCCGTTCCTCCCAGAAGTTCCGCCACTTCTTCTCGATCCTCTTGAAGTCGTAACGGTCTACCATAGTTTCCGTTCACCTCGCGCATAGTCCTCGGCCTCGGCCAAGACCTCCCGGACCTCCTCGGGCCGGCCCATCTCGCAGTAGAGCCGGAGGAGTGGCTCGGTCCCCGAGGCCCGGAAGAGGAGCCAGCCGCCAGTAAATCGCAATTTTACCCCATCAAGGGTCTCGATTGCCACTACCTTCCGCCCGGCGAACTCCTCCGGCGGCTCTCGCCTCAAGCGCTCGATCAGCCCCTTAGCTTCGAGGTGGAGGTCCCGTCGGTCATAGTAATGGTAGCCAATCTCTTCCATCATCTCCTTTATGACCTCGCTCATCGGCCGCTTGGCCTGGGCCACGATCTCCAGGAGGAGCAGAGAGCTCAGGATCCCGTCCCGCTCGGGGATGTGGCCCTTGATCCCGATCCCCCCGCTCTCCTCCCCACCGATGAGGACATCCTCGCGGACCATCTTCTCCCCGATGAACTTGAACCCCACGGGTGTCTGCTCGAGTGGGACCCCGTTCCGTTCGGCGATCCGATCGGCCATGTCCGTGAGGGAGATCGACTTGACAGCTTTGCCGCGGAGACCCTTCCCCAAGAGATGCCGGAAGATCAGGGCAAATGCACGATGAGAGTCGATCAGCTCACCTTGTTCGTCCATCCCTGCGACGCGGTCGCCATCCCCGTCGGTGGCCACCCCCACTATGAAAAGCCCCTTTGGGCCTCTAGTTCGCTCGCTCGCGATCACAGCCCTCAAGGGGATGAGGTTCCGTAGGATCGGCTCGGGGCTCTTCCCCCCGAAATAGGGGTCCTCCCCAGCCCGGATCGCGAGGTGCTCGATCCCCAAATCCTTCAGGATGGCCGGGAGATAACCCCGGGCTGAGCCATACATTGCATCGACGACGACCCTTAAAGGGGCCTCTCTGAGAAGCTCGAGGTCGATCAACTCTCTAAGCCGCTCAAGATAGGCTCCTCGGAGATCGAACTCCTGGAGGTCCTTCTCTTCCGCCGTGAGCTTGAAGCTGTAGGAGAGGAAGTGCTCGACCAGCTTCGTGTATTCCGGTGGGGCGGGGCCGGCGAACTCCGGCTTGAGCTTGATCCCGTTATAGTAATAGGGGTTATGCGAGGAGGTGATCATCACTCCGCAGGCGAATCGGTGCCTTTGGACCCCATAGGCTAAGGCAGGGGAGGGGACCGGCTCGGGGGTGATGTAGGCAGGGATCTCATTCGAGCGGATCACCCTAGCGAAGAAGGTGGCGAACTCCCTCGAGAGGAACCTCGTGTCGTAGCCGATGAGCACCCCTCGCTCCGCCGGGCGATACTCCACACCCCAGTCGCGGTAGATCTCCAAATCCCGCCGCTGGGGCGAGCGGAGGAAGTCGGCCAGGGCCTGGGCCACCCTCCCGACATTCTCGAAGGTGAAGTCCTCCGCGATCACCCCGCGCCAGCCGTCAGTCCCGAATTGGATCGGCTTGACCGCTCTCATCCCTCTTCGATTTGGATCCGCTCCACATTCGGTGGGAGCCGGAGCCGCCCCTCCTTGACGATCTCGATGATCAGGTCCCTAGGGAGCGAGGTCTCGACCCAGATAGAGGTGACGGAGATCGTCCCGTTCCGCACCGGCAATTCCGGGAGGACCCGCTCGATCGCCTCTCGATACCGCTCCCGATAGGCCTCCAAACCCTCGACCTTCTCCGGCATCGCTGGACTGGACTAGAGCTGGTATTCCACGATGTAGGTGACTTGTGCCTCGCCCCCGGCCGGGACAGGGACAGTGAACTCGACCGTCCCGGCCTCGACTTTCCGATACTCCGGAGGAGTGGCCTGGAGGAGCGTCCAGTCGCCTCTCAAGTGCTCGAGGACCTCGATCACCACATCCCTATCTTTGTGGTTCTTCAGGGTGATGAGGATCGATTCGCGGTATTTCCCCTCGGCAATCCGCCGCTGCTCGAGGAGCGTCCGCTCGGCCACCAGGTCGAAGGCCCGCCCGACCAGAAGCGAGACCCGCTCGTCCACCGGGGTATGGGCGATCCGGGCCTCCCCGAGGAAGAGCTCGCCCTGGTAGAACCGGACCGTCCCGGCAGGGAGGGGCCTCCCCAGGCCGTCCTCCTGGGAGTTAGTGAACTCGACCTTGATCCAGACCCCATCGCGATATTGGCCTTCATAGGTGTAGTGTCGCTCGATCTTCACATGCGGGGCGGAGATGAACGCGAACTGCTTGGTCCGGCCGGACTCGAGTGTGGCCGGGCGGTCCAGAGTGTAGAGGTGGTATTCGAAGGCTGCCTCTTCGGCGAACTCCGGTGCCGGCGGGGCCTCGACGGCCAGGGCTTTAAGATAGCCTCGCTCTGGGGCAGGGAGTTGGGCCGGCTGGCCGGCGACCAAGCGGAGCTGGGCATTCCGATAGCTCAGCCCGGTGCGATTGGTGATGCTGACGAAGCTCTTCAGGGCCAGCTCATCCCTCTCTTCATCGAGCTGGGCGCTGTAGCTCGCGGACCAGCTCAAGCCGCGGGTGAGGTAGTTCAACCGGATCTGCTGGTCGCCCTCGAGCTCACTCGAGACGAGCCAGAGGAGCGTCGGCTCGGTGGTCATCACCGGCAGGCCGGGTAGGGTGAACCCGGTGGGGGCCCTGATGATCTGGATCTCGCCCGTCCTCTCCTGGAGGATGATCCCGCCTTCCCCAGCCAGCAGCTTCCCGCGGTAGACCCGCTCGCCCTCTCGGACCTCGATCTCCGCGCCGATGAACTGCTCCAAGAGGGCCGCCTCGCTCAAGGGCTCGTAGACGAACTCCTGTTCCAAGACTGTAAGCCCCTCGCCCTCGAAGTAGACCGAGTCAGGGATCAGGCCCTCCGGGAGGTCCTGGAGGCTGAGGAGGGTCTCGCCCGGCTCGAGCTTGACCGTCCGCGGCTCGCTCACCAGCGCCAAATCCCCGCTATAGATCGTCAACTGGACCGGTTCTTCCGCTCCGCCTCGGCTCTGGGAGATCACCCCTAGCCCGAGGAGGAGCAGCGCCAGGGGGAAGAGCAGGAGGATCTTTCTCATCTTTAATCACCTCTGGGACCGATCATAGATGAGCTGGCGGCCCTTTTCAAGTCGAGGTGTTGACAATGCTGGCTGCTCCCGCTAAAATCTTGAGCGAGAGTCGAGCAGGGCGGCGTAGCCAAGGGGTAAGGCCAGGGTCTGCAAAACCCTCATACGCCGGTTCGAGTCCGGCCGCCGCCTCCAGCCAGATAGAGGGTGGTTAGCTCAGTTGGAAGAGCGTCTGCTTGACGTGCAGAAGGCCGCAGGTTCGAGTCCTGCACCACCCACCAAGCCCGCCTAGAGGCCCTCTCGAGGGTCTACAGTGATCCCGATAACAGCCCCTTGCCCCTGGGGTTGTATATCATTAACCGAGGGGCGAGCAAGCATCTCGATCGAACCTTAACCTCTCACCCCCAGATCAAGAGGCTGCTCGCCCCTCTCTTCGAGAGTTTACTACCACTTACCTCCCCGGAGGCAAGCGCGGGCCTCTCGGTGAACGGTGAAAAAGCGAGGCCCCACGAGCGCTCGTGGGGCCTCGCTTGAACCCCTGTTAGCGCTTATCAGTCAGCGCTTAACTTACTTACTCCAGGGGGACGACATTGACGGCCCGCGGGCCCTTGGCGTCCTGCTCGATATCGAACTGGACCGCCTGGCCTTCGCGGAGGGATTTGAACCCTTGGGCTCTGATCCCGCTGAAATGGACGAACAGCTCCTGGCCGTTGTCCTGGGCGATGAACCCATAGCCCTTGGCGTTATTGAACCACTTGACGGTTCCCTTAGCCATGCTCTACTGACCTCCCTGTCTGTCTAAATTTGACTGTCCTAATGCCGCCCACTGCCCAGGAAGGTCCGCTAAGGGTCCCCTTGGAGGGGTAGAGCATCTAGAGCCAGTCATCGCGCTATCGCTGCTATAGCCCATTACTATCGAGTCCGACCGCTGCTCGGTGCTTGTCACAGACGCTGCAGTATACCGTAGGGGAGGTGGCTTGTCAAGGGGATTGGCGATTTCCCGGTCCGGCCTGCTAGGCTAGAATCATCGGATGAAGCGAGATGATCACTATCGTCCGTCAGCGGGGCCGAGCTCGATCTTCCCGAAGCTGCTCGCCCAGCTCGCCCCTGGCGGTGGTGAAGGTCCAGGTGAGCCCCGATCTGCTGTATAGGCTGGAGCTTTAGCGAGGCGAGTGGGTCGCCCTTCGGCCTAATGAGCTTTGTCATGGTAAAATGGGGGAGCAAATCCAATCAGCTCCGAAGGAGGCTGTCAATGAAGGATCTCAAGCTGCTCCGATCGGCTCGTGTTTGGGGTGCGCTCCTCTTAGCCTTAGCGCTCCTCATCGTTGTCAGCTACGGTCAGACTCAGCAGCCCTCAGTCCAGGCGGTCGTCCAGGTGAGCAACCAGAGCTGTAAGGGCGGGGTCCAGCTCGTCCAGTTCACCTTCATTCGGGACTCCACTCCTTTCGCGATCAAGCTCTTCGCCCCTGCGATCGGGATCGGCGTGGGTGAGGCGCAGAAGTTCTCGTTCGAGCTCACCCAGCGGCCGACGGCGGTGAACATCCGTGGGACGATCGAGCGGCAGCGGCCGCTCGATGTGACCGCTCCGATAGGTGTCACCCAGTATGAGTGCGGCCTGATCGAGTTCTCGATCGTCGGGGAAGAGGTCCCTCCGACCGAGGGGCCGCAGCTCCCGCCCCAGTTGAGCGGGATCGTTCCAGGGATGGCGCCCGCGCAGGTCCTGGCCCTCTTGCAGGCTAGGGGCTTCGAGCTGATGGTCCAGGGGAGCGAATCCCAGCCGAAGATCAGCGATGCCTCTGACCCCTTGCTCATCGGGGCCCTCGGGCCGGCGGTCCTGACCGGGGTAGGCTACTTTGTCTCCGGGCCGGGGCAGCTCCGGGCTGCGGTCCTGACCGATCAGCCGGCGACGAACATGGTCCTCCTCGTGGTCAGCAACTTCGGGGGGTTCTGCTTCTCCCTCACTCCCCCAGGAGGTGGGGTGACGCTCTTCTGCGACCGGCCGGCGGCCTTTGCCCCGGCCACGACCTTCGGCGGCGGGCCGGTCCCCGGGACGGTCTTCCTGGTCCTGATCCTCAAGATCGGTGGTCCGACGCTGCCGTTCGTGCTATCTCTCTCGGCATAAAGAACACGGAGGGGCACGGCTCGCGAGCCGTGCCCCTCTGACTGATCCATCTCGTCTTGTCCAGTCCGGTTAAGTCAGTTTGAGGGCCGCTCTCAACTCCTCAACTCTGTCCGCTTGCTCCCAAGGGAGCTCAAGGTCGGTCCGCCCGAAGTGGCCATAAGCTGAAAGGCTCTTATAAATCGGCCTCCTCAACTCCAGGCGGTCGATGATCGCCCCCGGGCGGGAGTCGAAGACCTCCTCGATCGCCTTCTCCAAGTCCTCGTCAGGGATGACCCCAGTGGCGAAGGTATTGACAGTGAGAGCGACCGGGCGGGCCTCGCCGATGGCATAGGCGATCTGGACCTCGCATTCCTCGGCCAGGCCGGCGGCGACGATGTTCTTAGCGATATAGCGGGCCATATAAGACCCGGAGCGGTCGACCTTCGTGGGGTCCTTCCCCGAGAGGGCACCGCCACCGTGGCTCCCATAGCCGCCGTAAGTGTCGACCTCGATCTTCCGGCCAGTCATGCCGGTATCCCCCGGCGGGCCGCCGATCACGAACCGCCCGGAGGGGTTGATCAAGATCTTGGTCCGCCGGTCGAGCCACTCCCCTAAGGCCGGCTCGAGCACCTCCTTCAGGATCCCGGCCCTCAGCTCCTCGAGCCCGACATCTGGGTCATGCTGGGCCGATAGGACAACGGTATGGGCCCGGCGGGGCTTCTTGTTCTCGTATTCCACAGTCACCTGGGCCTTCCCGTCAGGCCGGAGGAAGGGGAGCCGCTTTTCCTGCCTCGCCGCGGCCAGCCCACGGGTGAGCCGGTGGGCCAGCATGATCGGGAGGGGCATCAGCTCCGGGGTCTCCCGGCAGGCATAGCCGTAGATGATCCCACTATCCCCGGCCCCGAGCTCTGCTCCTTTCACCACCGCCTGAGCGATGTCCGGCGACTGCTCATGGACCGCGACGAGGACGGCCACATCGTTATAACAGAAGCCATACTCTGGCTTATCATAGCCGATCTCGCGGATCGTCTCCCTTGCCAGCCCGGCGATGTCCACTTTGGCCTTGGGATCGGCAGTGATCTCTCCCCCGACCAGGACCAGCCCAGTGGTGACAAAGACCTCGCAGGCCACCCTGGCGAAGGGGTCCTGGGCGAGGAAGGCATCCAAGACGGCATCCGCGATCCGATCGGCTATCTTATCCGGATGGCCTTCGGTCGC
>JBBIJD010000028.1:0-21708 GCA_037446135.1 Candidatus Fraserbacteria bacterium | reverse complement strand
AGGGGAGGCCCCAGCGGTGGGAGGTGGGGCCTTCTAGTTTCTCCATTACGCAGCGGAACCGGCTTGTCCCTGACATCATCTTGTGTTATTATTAAGTGGTGAAACGCGTGAAACCTTCGCAGGAAACTATTGAAGAACTCTGCCAGAGGCTAAGAGATTACGATCCTAGAATTGTGGAGATCATCCAGTTCGGTTCCTCCGTCTATGCTCCCGAGCTAGCCCGGGACCTCGACCTTCTGGTGTTCACTAAGGAGAAGAAGGGGGACCAGCTCGACTATCTGGGAGCACTGGACGGACTAGACCTGACAGATCACGTGGATGTCGTAGTCCTGGAGGCAGGAGAACCGCTGAAAGGATTGGCCCTAGGGATTTTAGGGGCCAACAAGATTCTCTACGGGGAGGGGGCTTGCTTGAGAGCGGCGGTTAAAGATTTTGATCCCAGTTTTGATGAGGCTTGGGCAGCGTTAGAGACGAGCAAAGGCAACCTCAAGATGGGCTTCTCTGCAAAGGACCCCGCGGTTAAGGATCGGTATATCAGGATGGCCTTTAATGAGTTGGCCCATGCCGCGAGGATGGCTGCGCTGGCATATCTGGCGAGAGAGGAATTAGGCTGGAAAGGGATCGAAGATGCACTTCCATCTGGATACAGAAAGGAGTTTTACCAGTTCTTCAAGACCCTTCATATCGAATACTTCTATCATGGCAATTACCCAGGGCAGGTGGAGGAAGAATTCTCTTCTTGGGCAAAGAGGGTAGAGAACTACATTAAAAGACTGGAATCTGAGTTGGAGAAAGGAGTGGGAGCGAAGAGCGGTAAGCGGCTGTGAAGGATAAGAGAAGGGGAGGCCCCAGCGGTGGGAGGTGGGGCCTCCTCGGGCTCTCCTCTGGTCTGGTAGAGTTTGGGGGCGGAAGCGGAGGTGGTTCAGGGGTAAGGGAGTTCTAGCGATCTTGCAAGGGAGGCAGGGATGAAGGTCAACAGAAGGAGGTTGGCGAGGGGGATCGCCCTTGTGGGTGCCATTCTGGCCTTAGGCTTCCTCGTCGGCTTCAGCTCGATCTACTTAGGGCAGCTCTTCTCGGGATCGTCCAGCCCAGGGTCTCCGAATCCGGACCTAGAGGGCAGGAGAGCAAGCCCAACCGGCTTGACTATCGAGCAGGCGGCCTCGCTTCTAGACCAGTTGGGCGAGCTGCTCAAGCGGTGCGATGCGATCCTAAGAGACAGGGTTAGCCCCTTTGATATCCAGAGGCTCGAGGGGCTGAGGAGCCAGCTCTACCAGATCCACCTCGACCTCACCAAGCTATTGCTGAAGGGCTCTTAACCGACGAGTGGCTCGAGCAGGCGGTGGGGCCTCCTGGTTTCCAGAAATTGGTCGCAGTTCGACACGCAAGGGCTGCTCTATTAAAATTGGGGCAGAAAGGAGTCCAGCTATGAGCGGACTCAAAGAGCAGGCGAAGCGGCTGATCGATCAACTGCCCGAAGACGCCGTGCGCACCCTGTTCGAGGATCTGGAAGACGCGCTCGACTTGGAACAGGCGATCGCGGAGTCGGACCCGAACCAAGCAATCGAGTTGCGCGAGTTCTTGCGCCAGTTGAAAGCCGAAAGCCGTCACACGGCTGAATCATAAGATGCGGCATGGCATCATTGAGCTATCGGGTTCTTCTGGAACAGACTGCGCAACGGGACTTCCGCACTCTTGAACCCTCCGTAGCACGGCGGGTGCGTGAGCGACTGCTGAGCTTGGAACAGGACCCTCGCCCTCCAGGAGTCCGCAAGTTGCGGGATGTCACCCCACCTCGATATCGCCTACGGGTGGGTGACTGGTGGATTCTCTACACTATCCAATGATCAGGTGCGTGAGGTGCGGGTCTACCGGATCAAGCATCGTGCCAAGGCTTATTGAAGAATGATCGCAGTGATTCCCGCTCTGGTCTGGTGAAGCATCGATGACAACCTGGGCTTCGATCTCCAAGCAAAGGCACCGTTTAGGTAGGAGAAAGGAGCGGGAGCGAAGAGGCGCGCCTACACGGTAAGCGGCTGGGGCCTTCTGGATTCGGAAGCGTTGCTCTGGGCTGGCTGATCCCTCACTGTCCGTTCTGTTATGTGAAAGCCGGGGGGCAAGGGGATGGGCGAGAGGCGGGCTTTTTCTATGGGAGGCAGTTGAACTCCCGGGCTGGGTTATGTTAAAATGCCTCCGGCTCGGATCGGAGGGGTAGTCAAGCGGCCTAAGACGGCGGTTTGCTAAACCGTTGCAGGGGTAAAACTCTGCCGTGGGTTCGAATCCCACCCCCTCCGCCCGCTTGCGCCTGTAGCTCAGTGGACAGAGCGACGGACTCCGGATCCGTAGGCCGGGGGTTCAAATCCTCCCAGGCGCACCAGGCCAGGCGGTCGCTCTTGTTCGGACATCTATCATGGGCCTCGATGGAGTCAGTATAAAGTGCCTCTGCCATGAACTCCGGAGCCTCATCGGCGCAGTCGTCCGTCAAGTCTATGGCCCCGGGCCGGGGCTTCTGACCCTCCACCTCTGGAAGGAGGGCGAGGAGCTGATCTTGCTCCTCGCGCCCGCCGAGGGGCGGCTCCACCTCACTGCGCGGAGGCTCCCTAATCCCGCCGAGCCCTCGCCCTTCGTCATGCTCCTGAGGAAACACCTCAAGGGGGGAGCGATCGCGGCGATCGAGCAGCCCGGACTGGAACGGCTGGTTCGGCTCATGATCCAGCGCGGAGAAGGCCGATATGAGCTGGTCTGCGAGCTCTTCGGTCGGGGGAATATCGTCTTGGTCAGGGATGGCGTGATCCTCGGCGGGCTCCATCAGGGCCAGGAGGGGCGACCGCTCCTCCCTCATCGGCCTTATCTCCCGCCGCCCAGCCAGGGTAAGCTCGACCCTTCCAGCCTGAGCGAAGCAGGCTTGGCCGCCCTCCTTCGAGAGGGCGAGCTCGAGCTCTGGCAAGCCCTGGTAAGGAAGATCGAGGGGCTCGGGCCGCGCTCGGCGAAGGAGCTGGCCCTCCGTGCGGGGCTCGAGCCCGACCGCTCGGGCTCGCAATTGAGCCCGGAGGAGCGGGCCCGTCTCCTGGGGGAGCTGAAGAACCTCGTTGCTCGACTGAGCGAGGGCCACCTCGAGCCGATGATCTACTTTGAGGGCGATCGGCCCGTAGATGCCGCGCCCTTCCCTCTTAAACTCTACGAGCACCTGCGGGGCGAGCCCCGCGCGAGCCTCTCCCAGGCCCTCGACGAATACTTCTTTGCCAGTGGGACTCAGGCCGCCTTCTCCGGGGAGCAAGCGAGGCTCCTCAAGCTCGTCCGGGAGGAGATCGAGCGGCTGGAGAGGGCGATCGCGAAGGTCGGTGAGGACCGGGCTAAGGCCGAGGATTATGAGCGGTATCGCCGCCTGGGCGAGCTGGTTTTAGCTAATCTCTCCGGGCTCGAACGGGGCCAGCGGGAGGCCGAGCTGCTCAATCCCCTGACTGGTCAGAAGGAGCGGGTCGCTTTAGATCCCCAGCTCGATCCAGCGGAGAATGCCCAGGCCCTCTTCAAGAGATACAAGAAGCTCAAACGCGGGGCGGAGAAGCTCCGGGAGCGCGAGCGTGAGCTAGAAGAGGAGCTGGAGCAGCTCCGGGCCCTCGAGCTAGGGCTAGAGCAGGCCGAGGGGCTAGAGGACTTGCAAGAGGTCGAAGCGGAGCTGCGTGTCGCGGGCTATATTAGGGCCAGAGCTGGAGCTGAGGGCGGGCCACGCCCCTCAGCTCCTGTCCCAGCTCGGCTCGGCCCAAGGGAGTTCCAGATCGACGGCTTTTTAGTCCTGGTCGGGCGAAGCGGGCGGGAGAACGACCTCTTGATTCGCGGAGCCCATCGGGAGGACTTCTGGCTCCACGCCCGCGGGATCCCTGGGGCCCATGTCTTGATCAAGTCCGCGGGGAGGAAGGTCCCCCAAGCGGTCCTGGAGCGGGCCGCGAGGCTGGCGGCCTACTACTCGAAGGGCCGGTCAGCTACAAAGGTCCCCGTGACCTATACTCAAGTCAAGTATCTTCGGAAGCCGAGGGGGGCCAGGCCTGGGGCGGTCCTAGTCCAGCATGAGGAGGGGACCGTCCTCGTCCCCCCGGAGTTGGAAGGGCCAGGCCAGACAGATGATTGAGCTAATCCTCGAGCTGGTCATCGTGGTCTTCGCCGCTGGGCTGGCGATCATCCTCCACGAGCTGGCCCACGGCTGGGTCGCCTACAAGTTGGGGGACCCCACGGCCAAGCTTGCCGGCCGGCTCACTTTGAACCCTCTAGCGCACATTGACCCGGTCGGGACGATCCTCGTCCCGGGGCTGCTCCTGCTCTTCGCGACCTTAACTAAGGCCCCGATCATCCTCTTCGGCTGGGCCAAGCCGGTCCCGATCAATCCCCTCTATCTCCGGAGGCCCTATCGGGACTTGATGCTCGTCGGGCTCGCCGGGCCGCTATTGAACCTCGGGCTGGCCGGGCTCGCCCTAGCCGCATGGTATCCCTTGAGCCACTCGGCCCAAGCCCTGCCAGAGCCGCTCATCCTCTTCTTAGCCGCTCTCATCTTGATCGACATCATCCTCGCCTTCTACAACTTGATCCCGATCCCTCCGCTCGATGGCTCTCGGATCTTGGCCTACTTCCTCCCGACCCGTGGCCGGCTCTTCCTCCACCGGCTCGAGCCGTTCGGGCTCTTCCTCGCCTTAGGGCTGATCTTCCTCCTCTGGCGAGCTGAGCTCCTCGACCGGCTCCTTGAGCCCCTGCTCCGGCTCCTCGGGCTGGCTTGATTGACTTGAGGCGAGCCCCGACTTTTGCTATAATCCCGCTTGGTGAGGTAGATAAGGGATGCTGAGAGCGTTGATTATTGTCTTATTCATTCTCGATTCCCTGGCCCTGACCGGGCTGATCCTCCTCCAGATGAGCCGCCATGCCGGGCTCGGGGGGGCCTTCGGGGCCGGGGGAAGGTATACGGTCTTCGGGCGGGATGAGACGAAAGACCCCAAGCGGACGGCCACCGCCTGGCTCGGCGGGGGCTTCCTCCTCCTGGGGCTTCTACTCTCGATCATCCGTTAGAGGAGGACAAGATCGTAGACACTCTGATCGAGCTGAAGAACCTCAAGACCTACTTCTACACCGAGGATGGGGTCGTCCGGGCCGTCGATGGAGTGAGCTTCTCTATCGCGTGGCAGAAGACCCTAGGGGTCGTGGGCGAGTCCGGCTGCGGGAAGTCCGTGACCGGCCTCTCGATCCTCGCGCTCGTCCCCATGCCGCCGGGGAAGATCGTCGAGGGAGAGATCCTCTATCATCGGAATGGAGATGTGATCGACATCACCAAGCTCAACCCGAAGGGGAAGGAGATCCGCTCGATCCGGGGGAACGAGATCGCCATGATCTTCCAGGAGCCGATGACGAGCCTGAACCCGGTCTATACCATCGGGAACCAGATCATGGAGGCGATCATCCTCCACCAGAAGGTGAATAAGAAGGAGGCCCGGGAGCGGGCGATCGAGATGCTCCACGAGGTGGGGATCCCCTCCCCGGAGCAGAGGGTCGATGAGTATCCCCACCAGCTCTCAGGAGGGATGCGCCAGCGGGCGATGATCGCCATGGCCCTCTCCTGCAACCCCTCGCTGTTGATCGCCGACGAGCCGACCACAGCACTGGATGTGACGATTCAGGCCCAGATCCTCGAGCTGATGAAGCGGCTCCAGGAGCAGTTCCGCATGGCGATCATGATGATCACCCACAACCTGGGGGTCATCGCCGAGACCTCCGACGATATGGTCGTGATGTATATGGGGAAGCTGGTGGAGCAGTCCGATGTCCGGCGGGTCTTCCATGACCCGAAGCACCCCTATACTCAAGGGTTGATGCATTCGATCCCTTCGCTCGCCAAGCGGAAGGAGCGGCTCGAGCCGATCAAGGGGGTCGTCCCCGACCCCTATGATCTTCCGCCGGGGTGCGTCTTCGCCCCCCGCTGCCCCCATGTGATGGAGATCTGTGAGAAGAGGGAGCCGCCCGTCTTCGAAGTGGCCGCGGGCCACTGGGCGAAGTGTTGGCTCTATGAGCAAAAGCCTGTGCAGCCATAGCTGACTGAGGGAGGTCGAACTGACTTGGCTAGAGCTAAGGACGATCTGCTCCTCGAGGTGAAGAACCTCCGGAAATACTTCCCCGTCCGGCGGGGAGTCTTCCGGCGGACCGTCGGCCATGTGAAGGCCGTCGATGATGTGAGCTTCTTCATCAAGGAGGGGGAGACCCTCGGGCTGGTCGGTGAGTCTGGCTGCGGGAAGACGACCTGCGGGCGGACGATCCTCCGCTTGATCGAGCCGACGGCCGGCGAGGCGACCTTCTACAAGGAGGATGGGGCGATCCCGATCTTCAAGCTCCGTGGGCGCCAACTGAAGGAGCTCCGCCGCCAGATGCAGATCATCTTCCAGGACCCCTATTCCAGCCTCAACCCCCGGATGACCATCGGAGACATCGTCGGGGAGCCACTCTTAGTCCACAAGGTGGCACGGGGGAAGGCCCTCCGTGAGCGGGTCGCGGAGCTCCTCGAGGCGGTCGGGCTCAATCCACAATACATGAAGCGCTACCCCCACGAATTCTCCGGGGGCCAGCGCCAGCGGATCGGGATCGCCAGGGCCTTGGCCCTCGAGCCGAAATTGATCGTCGCTGACGAGCCGGTCTCCGCCTTGGATGTCTCGATCCAGGCCCAGGTCCTCAACCTCATGGAGGACCTCCAGAAGCAGTTCGGCTTAACTTACTTGTTCATCGCCCACGACCTCTCGGTCGTCAAGCACATCTCCGACCGGGTGGCCGTGATGTATCTGGGGAAGATCGTGGAGATGGCCGGAACGGACGAACTCTTCTCCGACCCGAAGCACCCCTACACCGAGGCCCTGATGTCCGCCGTCCCGGTCCCGGACCCAGACTTCCAGATGGAGCGGATCATCCTCCAGGGGGATGTCCCCAGCCCAGTCAATCCCCCATCAGGGTGCTACTTCCATCCCCGTTGCTCCTACGCTAAGGAGATCTGCTCCCAGAAGACCCCGGAGTTCCGGGACCTGGGGGACAAGCACTTCGTCTCCTGCCACTTCGCCGAGGAACTCGAACTCCAGGGCCTCCGCGGCCAATGAGCCGTGAGAGTCCTCCTCGGGACGAGGAATCGCGGGAAGATCCAGGAGATTGAAGAGATCCTCTTCGGCCTGCCCTGGCTCGAGCTCCTCACCTATGAGGAGGTCCCCTTCTCAGATGTGGCCGAGGAGGGAAGATCCCTGGAGGAGAATGCCCTCCTCAAGGCCCGAAGGATCTCTCAAGAGACGGGCTTGCCGGTCCTGGCCGAGGACTCCGGCCTAGAGGTCCCGGCCCTCGAAGGGGCGCCGGGGGTCCGCTCCGCCCGGTTCGCCGGCGAGAATGCGACAGATAAGGAGAACATCGCTAAGCTCCTCTCCTTGCTTCAAGGGGTGAGTGACCGGCGGGCGCGGTTCCGAGCTGTAGTCGTCCTCCACTTCCCTGAGGGAGAGGAACTGGTAGCCACGGGCGAGCTCCGGGGCGAGATCGCCCTCGAGCCGCGAGGGAGCTCCGGCTTCGGCTATGACCCGGTCTTCATCCCCGAGGGCTTCTCTAAGACCTTAGCCGAGCTCGGGCCGGAGGTGAAGAACGAGATCAGCCACCGCCGGCGGGCCCTGGAGCGGCTAGTGGCCCTGCTCCGGGAGACTTTCTTAGAGCGTCCGGTCTAGCTCCTCCAGGAGGCGGCGCTGCTCCCGGCTGAGGGCGGTGGGGATGATGACTTTCACTTGGACGAATTGGTCTCCCCGCCCCGAGCCGTGCAAGTGCGGGATCCCTCTCCCCTTGAGGCGGAAGACCGTTCCCGGCTGGGTCCCCGGTGGGATCTCGAGCTCTACCTCCCCGTCGAGGGTCGGGACCTTGAGCCTCGTCCCGAGGATCGCCTGAGTGACCTTCAGTGGGACCTCGCTGTAGAGGTCGTCTCCCTTCCGCTGGAAGGTCTCGTGGGGCTTGACTTCGACGATGATGTAGAGGTCGCCGGGTGGCCCGCCCCCGGTCCCGGCATTCCCCTCCCCGGCGAGCCGCAAGCGCGAGCCGGTATCGACTCCCGCGGGGATGGTGATCGAGATCTTGCTCTCCTCCTTCACCCTTCCGCGGCCACGGCACTTGGTGCAGGGCTTCTCGATGACCTCGCCCGTCCCGCCGCACCGCTCGCAGGTCCGGACATTGACGAAGCTCCCGAGCATCGTCTGGTAGCGATATTCGACCTGGCCGGCCCCATGGCAGACGGGGCAGGGCCCGACCTGCGAGCCCGGCTCGGCCCCCCGCCCGTGGCAGCGGTCGCAGGCGACATACCTGGGGACGGTGACGCGGAGCTTCGTCCCGAAGGCCACATCTTCCAAAGTGAGCTGGAGACGATACTCGAGGTCCTCGCCACGCTGGGCCCGGCTCGCTCGGCGGGCCCGGGCTCGGCTCGTCCGGAGCCCCTCCCCGAAGAACATATCGAAGATCTCATCGAAGGCGCTCCGCCCGAACCCGAACTCGTCGAAGGCCTCCCGCGCCCGGTGGAAGTCATGGAGGTCAAAGTCGAACCCCTGCTCCGGGCCGACATGGCCGAATCGGTCGTATTGGGCCCGCTTCTCCGGGTCCGAGAGGACCTCATAGGCCTCGGTCGCCTCTTTGAACTTCTCCGCGCTCCCCCCGTCCTTGCTGATGTCCGGGTGATACTTCTTCGCTAGCTGCCGGTAGGCTCGCTTGATCTCCTCCTGGGTCGCGTCTCTGGCTACGCCCAAGACCTCGTAGTAGTCGCGCTTGGCCATCGTCCCCCGCTCGCGCCCGCGCTATTTCTCGTATTCCGCGTCGATGTAGTCGCCCTTCCCCGGCTCTCTCTTCTCCCCTCGGCCATCTCTGCCCCCGCCGGAGGCCGATTGCGTTTGCTGGTAGATCTGCTGGGCCAGCTCGAAGCTCGCCTCTTTTAGCTCTTCCATCCCCCGGCGGAGCTCGGCCGGATCGGCATCGCGGTCCAGGCTCGCCTTGAGCTGGCGGACCTTCTCCTCAATCTCAGTCCGCTTGGAGGAGGGGACCTTCTCCCCCAGCTCGCGGAGGCTCTTCTCCACAGAATAGATCAGTTGGTCCGCCTGGTTCCGCACCTCGACCTTCTCCAGCCGCCTCTTGTCCTCCTCGGCATACTTCTCGGCCTCGCGGCGCATCCGCTCGACCTCCTCCTCGCTGAGGCGGGAGGAGTCCTTGATCACGATCCCGGCCTCCTTCCCCGTGGCCTTATCCCGAGCCTTGACGCTCAAGATCCCGTTGACATCGATGGAGAAGGTCACATCGATCTGGGGGACCCCACGCGGAGCGGGGGGTATCCCAGTGAGCTGGAACCGGCCGAGGCTCTTGTTGTCCGCGGCCATCTTCCGCTCACCCTGGACGATGTGGATATCGACGGTCGTCTGGCCGTCCTCGGCGGTAGTGAAGGTCTTGGTCTTCTCCACGGGGATGGTAGTGTTCCGCTCGATCAGGGGTGTGGCGACCCCCCCGAGGGTCTCGATGGAGAGCGTGAGGGGTGTGACATCCAGGAGGACGATCTCGTCGAGCTCACCGGCGAGGACCCCCGCCTGGATCGCTGCCCCGAGGGCCACGACCTCGTCGGGGTTGATCTCCTTATTGATCTTGGCCTTCCCGAAGAGCTCGACGACCATCTCCTGGACTTTGGGGATGCGGGTCGAGCCGCCGACGAGCACGACCTGATCGATATCCTTCGGGCTCATCTTCGCCGCGGCTAGAGCATTATTGGTGATCTGGATCGTCCGCTCGAAGAGGTCGAGGCAGAGGGCCTCGAACTTGGCCCGCGTGAGGGCCATCTGGAGATGCTTCGGGCCGCGGGCGTCGGCAGTGATATAGGGGAGGTTGATCTCCGTCTCCAGCTTCGCGGAGAGCTCCTTCTTGGCCGCCTCCGCGGCGTCCTTGAGCCGCTGGAGCGCATTGAGGTCGGTCGAGAGGTCGACCCCCGTCTCCTTCTTGAACTCGGCGATCAGCCAGTCCATGATCCGTCGGTCGAAGTCGTCCCCACCGAGCTGGGTGTCCCCATCGGTGGCCACGACCTCGAAGACCCCTTCACCGATCGAGAGGATCGAGACATCGAAGGTCCCTCCGCCGAGGTCATAGACGAGGATCGTCTGGTCCCCCTCCTTATCCAGCCCGTAGGCGAGCGAAGCGGCCGTCGGCTCATTTATTATCCTTTCCACCTGGAAGCCGGCGATCTTCCCTGCATCCTTGGTCGCCTGGCGCTGGCTATCGTTGAAGTAGGCCGGGACGGTGATCACGGCCTTATTTAGCTTGCCCCCGAGCCGCTCTTCCGCGTCCTTCTTGAGCTTCTGCAGGATAAAGGCCGAGATCTCCTCCGGGGTATACTCCCTGATCTGGCCGTTGATGTTGATCCGGACCCGGTAGTTTGTCCCCATCTTCCGCTTGATGGAGTAGACGGTCCGCTCGGGGTTGGTGATCGCTTGTCTGCGGGCGATCGTCCCGACCAGCCGCTCGCCGTCCTCGGTGAAGGCCACGACCGAGGGCGTAATGCGTTCGCCCTCAGCATTGACGATGATCTCGGGCCTACCGCCCTCGAGGATCGCGATCGCGGAGAAAGTAGTCCCAAGATCGATTCCAACGATCTTCTCCTTAGCCATAGCTGTTCTCTCCCTCCTTGCTCTCCTTCACTTTCGCACGGGGCTTGCTCACTTTGACCCGACTCGGGCGGAGGAGCCGCCCCCACCTGGTGTAGCCCCGTTCGAACTCCTCTAAGATGATGTTCGGCTCACCATCGCTCTCTACAGTGAAGAGCGCCTCATGGTAAGCGGGGTCGAACGGCCGACCCAGGGCCACAATCGGCTCGACCCCTTCTTTTTCCAGGACTCTCCGGAAGTGGGCGAAGATCTGCTCCACCCCCTCGATGAAGGAGTCCTGGTCATTATTCCTGTTGAAGCTGCGGAAGGCCCGCTCCAGCTCGTCGTAGATCGGGAGGAACTTGAGGATCGTCCGGTCCTCGATGAGCTGCTCCCATTCCTCCCGCTCGCGAGCGATCCGCTTCTTGTAGTTCTCGAAATCGGCCTGGAGCCGCTTGATCCGCTCGAGATACTCCTCGAGCTTGACCTCCTCCCTCTGTGCTTCCTTCTCCTGCACTGGTTGAACCTTCTCTTCCATCAATCTCTGACCTCCTCGCGTGCACTGGAGAGGATGGCGCGGAGGCGGTTCCCGATGTAACGCGTGGCGGAGAAGGCCCTAGAGTAGTCCATCCGCAAGGGCCCGAGCCCGCCCAGGACCCCAAAGCCGTAACCCATGGTGATGACGGACCAGTGGCGGAGCTCGGGGAGCGGGTTCTCCCGCCCGATGAGGGCCCGGATCTCGCCCTCGCGTGCCACCTCCCTCAGGAAATCGGCGAACCGCTGCTCGTCGCTCAGGAGCTTCACGACCCCCAACTGCTCTGCCCCGCACGGCTGCCGGAGGAGGGCCTCCATCAGGTTCAAGAGCCCCTCGATGTGGAGCCGGTGGTGCCCCTCGCGGGCCAGGAGGGCGCTCAGGATCGCGAATGACTCCCTCAGCGCCGGCTCGACCCACTCCCGCCCCTCCAGCTCGAAGAACTCCCGGACCTCGGCCAGGATCGCCCCGAACGGCTTCCCACGGAGCCGGAGGTTGAGGAGGGCATTGACCTCCTCCAGTTCCGCCGAGGTGAGCTGGGCCTCGACCACCTGGCTCTCGACCAGCCCGAACTCGGAGACGAGGACGACGAGGAGCCGGTCCGGGCCGAGTGGGACGAGGGTGATCCGTTCAAGGCGGGTCTCCTCCAGCCCAGGGGCGAGGACGAACCCGACCAGACCGGTGACATTCGCCAGGAGGAAGGCGGTCTGGCGGAGGAGCCGCTCGAGGTCCTGCCGGGGGAAGCGGTAATACTCGATGAGGGCGTGTTGGTCCTGGTGAGCCAGCTCGGCCAGCTCCAGGAGCCAATCGACGAAGAAGCGGTAGCCCTTCTCCGTGGGGACTCGCCCGGCGGAGCAGTAAGGCTTGGCGATGTAGCCTTGCTCCTCGAGGTAGCGCATGTCATTGCGGATCGTGGCCGAGCTGACCCCGGGATTGTAGTGCTCCAGGACCGTCTGGGAACTGACCGGCTCGCCGCTCTTGATGTAGTGGCTCACGATCTGCTTCAAGATCAACCGCTTCCGCTCATCCATCTTCCGCCCACTTAGCATTCAAGTAGCTTGACTGCTAAGTAATGATACCGATGGACCGCGTGGCTGTCAAGGCGTTAGGGTGTTTAGGCCTTCGGCCCCTTCCGCGGCTTCAGCTTGCTCTCTTTGGTCTTGAACCGCGCCGCGAGCCGCCGCTCGCGACGGGAGAGCGGCCGGGCTCCCTCTTCCTCGGCCCTCTGGCGGAGCTCGAGCCGCGGCTTGACCAGGTAGTGGACGATCTGCTCCTGGCAGCGGGCGAGCATGGCCTGAAAGAGGAGGAAGGCCTCCTTGGTGAACTCGACCAGTGGGTCCCGGCCCGCATAGCCCCGCCAGCCGATCCCCTCCCGCAATTCGTCCAACTCCCAGAGGTGGCGTCGCCAGTTCTCATCGATGATGTTGAGGATCATCCACCGGGCGACTTGGGGGAAGTGCGCCCCCAAGCGGGCGGCCTGGGCCCGATAGTTCTCGACCAGGAATTGCTCGATGATCTCCTGATAATCCTCGCGGCGGCGACTGTCGAGGCTGAGCCGAGCGGGATCGAAGGTGACATTCTGGAACTCAGCGAGGGCCCGCTGAAGCCCTCCAAGGTCCCACTCGCCATTATCAGGGAGGAACCGCTCGACCAGCCCACTAGCATACTCTTCTATGAGCCCATGGAGATATTCTTCTAATTCCTGCTCATCCGCCTCCCCGCCGAGGAGGAACCGGCTCCTCAAGGAGTAGATGGCCTCACGCTGCTTGGCCATGACCTGGTCATACTGGAGGAGGCGCTTCCGGATCTCGAAGTTCCGCTCCTCGACCCGCTTCTGGGCCCGGCGGACCGCCCTCGTCAGGAGGTCATGGGTGATCGCCTGGCCCTCCTCCAGGCCGAGCCGGGCCATGATCGCCCCGATCCGCTCGCCACCGAAGAGCCGGATCAGCTCATCCTCCAAGGAGATGAAGAACTGGGATGAGCCGGGGTCACCTTGCCGTCCCGCCCGGCCGCGGAGCTGGTCATCGATCCTTCGGGACTCGTGCCTTTGAGCGCCGATGATATGCAAGCCGCCGAGAGCGGCCACACCCTCGCCGAGCTTGATATCGACCCCTCTTCCGGCCATGTTCGTGGCCACGGTGATCGCCCCGCGCTGGCCGGCGTCCTTGATGATCTCGGCCTCCTTCTCGTGGTATTTGGCGTTGAGGACATTGTGCTTCAGCCCGCGGCGCTTCATCAAGGCCGAGAGGCGCTCGGACTTCTCGATGGAGTTGGTCCCGATCAGGACCGGCCTCCCCTCCTTGTGGAGCCTCTCGACTTCGTCCACGATCGCGCGGAACTTGGCCTCCTCGCTCCGGAAGAGGATATCCGGGAGGTCCTTCCGGATCATCGGCTTGTGGGTGGGGATCACCACGACATCCATCCCGTAGATCTCCTTGAACTCGTCTTCCTCGGTCTTGGCCGTCCCGGTCATCCCCGCGAGCCCCTTGTAGAGCCTGAAGTAGTGCTGGAGGGTGATCTGGGCTAAAGTCTGGGTCTCCCGGCGGATCTCGAGCCCCTCTTTGGCCTCGAGGGCCTGGTGGAGCCCATCGCTGTATCTCCTGTCCGGCATCAGCCGCCCGGTGAATTCGTCGACGATGATGACTCTGCCGTCCTTGACGATGTAGTCCACATCCTTGTGGAAGAAGAGCCTGGCCCGGAGGGCCACCTCCAAGTGATGGAGGAGCTCGATATTCTCCGGAGAGTAGATATTATCTTGGTGGAGGAGCTCCTCGGCCTTCCGGACCCCCTGCTCAGTGAGGAAGACGCTCCTGGCCTTCTCGTCCTTCTCGAAGTCTTGGCCCTCCTTGAAGAGCGGGGCGAGCGAGGCGAACTTCTTGTAAAGGCGGGCCGACTCCTCGGTCGAGCCGGAGATGATCAAGGGGGTCCGGGCCTCGTCGATCAAGATGTTATCGACCTCGTCGATGATGGCGTAGTCGAGGCCGGTCTGGACCCGCTGGTCTACCGAGATGGCCAGGTTATCTCTCAGGTAATCGAACCCGAACTGGTTGTTCGTCCCGTAGATGATGTCGCAGGCATAGGCCGCCTTCCGTTCGGGGATCTCCATCCCCTCCTGGAGGAGGCCGACTTTCAGGCCCAAGAACTCGTAGATCGGGCCCATCCAGTAGCGGTCCCGCTTGGCGAGATAGTCGTTGACCGTGACGATATGGACCTTCCCGACCAGGGCATTGAGGTAGGCCGGCATGGTCGCCACCAGGGTCTTCCCCTCACCGGTCTTCATCTCCGCGATCCGCCGCTGATGAAGGACCACTGCCCCCAGGACCTGGACATCGAAGGGGCGGAGCCCCACTTTACGCTCAGCCACCTCCCGAACGACGGCGAAGGCCTCAGGGAGGAGATCGTCCAGGGCTTCCCCGGCCTCGAGTCTCTTCCGGAATTCAGCGGTCTTGGCCGCGAGCTCATCATCCGAGAGCCCTTTGATCTTTGGCCCGAGGGCGTTGACCGCCTCGAGATAGGGCTGGAGGCGCTTCAAGCGCTGCTCGTTCGTCTCGCCGAAGAGCCACTCGACCGCATGCTTGAGGAATTCGAGGGGCATAGTCACCCCATTTTAGGCTAGGGCTAGGAGGGGTGCAATAGGCTCATTTAGAGAGCCCCTGGAGGAGCTCCTCGACCGTCTTCTTCTCCTCCTCGAGCCGGGCGAGCTCGCCCGTCAGCTCGGCATACTGGTCTAGGGTGAGGAGCCCCTGGTCCTTCAGCCGGATGAGCTGACTCCGGTTGGCGTTCAACTTCCGCTCGATGACCTTGCCGGCCTCTTCCAGGTCGAGCCGGGCCAGGCCGCTCTGCCCTTGCTGGAGATAGATCCTGGCCCTGACAATGTAGGCCCGCTCATAGTCCTTCCGTTGAGCAACCAGCTCATTGAGCCTCTTCAGGGCCTCCTCCAGGTCCCCGCGCTGCCAGGCGATCACCGCCCCAAGGTAGCGGCCATCGAGGGCCAGCCCCGGCTCCGGAAGGGTCGCCAAGAGCTTATTCACATAGTCCGTTGCCTGATCGAGCTTTCCGAGGTTGAGGTAGAGCTGGGCGAGCTGGAAGTAGGTCTGCTCGACCTGGAAGGACGAGAGCGACCGCTCGAGGAGCGCTAGGCTCCTCTCGAGGAGGGGCTGATCGCCCTTCTCATCCCCCAGCTTGTGGTAGATCGAGCCGAGCCAATAGAGGGCCTTGCTGGGGGCAAAGTCGAGGGCCAGGCTCCGCTCCAGTTCGACCCTGGCCGCCTCGAGCTCTCCCAACTTGAGGAGTCGCTCCCCCCGGTCGAGATAGGTATCGGCCAGCCAGTCGCGATAGGCCAGGGCCGTGACCGAGATCCCCAATATTAACACCGGGACGAGGACGAGCCAGCGTCTCGGGCCAGGGAGCTCGAGCTTCCGCCCATAGGTGCCCTTGAGGAGATACCGGGAATTAAGGAGGCCGAGGAGGGAAATGAAGGCCAGGGCCGAGGCGGGGAGGTGGAAGGGGAAGCTGAAGAGGCCATCGCCGAGGGAGGCCACGACCCCCGCGAGGAGGGCCAGGGCTAGGAACTTCTCTTTCGCCCCGGCCCGCCGAATGGTCCGATAGCCCCCGAGGAAGATCATCGTCAGGGCGAAGCCCCCGGCCAGGACCCCCAGCCCGCCCATCTCCGCCGCGGCCTGGACATACTCATTGTGGGCCTGGGCCGCCCGCTGGATGTAGAAGTTATACCGCTTCCCTCGCTCAGTCGCCAGGAACCTGGCCTTATACGGCAGGAATTGGATCTTATAATGGCCGATCCCGACCCCTAAAAGAGGATGGGCCTTGAGCATCTCCCAGCCGACCCACCAGTCCCAAGCCCGGATCCGCCCAGAATTCTTCTCCCAGAGCCTCTTCAACTGGTCGATCACCGGGAGCTCCAGGCCGCTGAGCTTAAGGGATGGGCCCTCACCTCTCAGCATAATTGGCAAGGCCGAGCCCTCAGCTAAGGAGGGGGCGACTTCCCGCTCTTGCTCCTGAGCCGAGGAATGAGCCAGGGCCACCAAGAGGAGGGCCACGAGGATCGCCCCGCCGATGACTAGCCAGCCCTTTCTGAGCTTGATGGCCCGATAGAGCCGGAAATAGAGGAGCCCGCCGAGGAAGAAGGCCCCGGAGAGGCCCAAAGCCAGCCAGGCCCCGTCGGACTGGACCAATGTGAGGGTATAGATGACCACCGCTAGGGCGAGGAGGCTCAGGGCCCGCAGGGGCCAGCTCCTGAGCCTGAGGGGGAGGATGAGGGATGGGAGGGCCAAGCAAGCCAAAAACCCACCGAGATAGTTCTTGTTCCCCATCGTAGAGATGATCGCCCCCGGCCCTCTGGGGACCCCTGGGGTCCCGGGGAGGACCCCGAAATACTGCAAGATCCCGTAGACCGAGGCGAGCGAGGCCGAGGCGAGGATCATGCCCAGGTAGAGCTTGATCTCCCACTCCTGCTCCACGCTGTTAGCGAGGAAGAGGTAGAAGCTGAAGAAGTAAAAGAGCAAGCCGAGGCTCTGGAGGGCCGTCCCGAGAGAGGTGGCATTGACCAGCGAGAGCGCCCCGGCCAAGAGCAACGCCAGGCCGGGGAGGAAGAGCGGAGTGAGATTGAGCCGATAGTCCCTCTTTAAGGCCATCTCCAGGGCCCAGAGGACCATGAGGAAGGAGATGACGAAGAGGGCGAAGATCGATTTGGTGTAGCCGTATTCGGTGTTCCCCAGGTAGATGAGCAGCGGGAGGACGAAGATAAAGAAGGCCGTGATGGCCCGTCTCACTGAGGGGATGAGAGCGGAGATCGAGCTCTGGATCGGCTCGGGCCGAGGGCCGGCGCGGAGCGGCCGTGACCTGGCCCAGGCCTTCGGCTGCGACCGGCCTCGCTTCCTCCGGCGTGCACTCGTGCCCATCGGGTCGATTATCCCCGGGGCCAGAGGAGGGTGTCAAACCGCGGATTTGTTATAATCCTCCGGAGCCCGCTGAGCCGCCAGGGGCGGCCCCGAGCCCGAGCATCAGCCCGGGCCAGTAAGAGAGAGACTGAAGCTATGGACCATCTTAGAGAGCTAGAGAACCAGAGCATCTACATCATTCGTGAAGCCTACCGCCAGTTCCGGAAGGTCGCGCTCCTCTGGTCAGTCGGGAAGGACTCGACCACCCTCGTCTGGCTCGCAAGGAAGGCCTTCTTCGGGCGGATACCCTTCCCGATCCTCCACCTCGATACGAGCTATAAGTTCCAGGAGATCTATGAATTCCGAGACAGGTATGCCCGGGAGTGGGGGCTCGACCTCCTGGTCTGGCGGAATGAGCGGGCCCTAAAGGAGGGGATGGGCCCGGGGAAGGGCCGGTTCCAGTGCTGCACCGCCCTCAAGACCGCGGCCTTAAAGGGGGCTATCGCCGCCCACGGCTGGAAGGCCCTCTACCTGGGGATAAGACGGGATGAGCACGGGATCCGGGCCAAGGAGCGGTTCTTCTCCCCAAGGGGCGAGGACTTCGCCTGGGACTACCGGGCTCAGCCGCCGGAGCTATGGGACCAATATAAGACCAAGGCCGAGGGTGAGGAGCACATCCGGGTCCACCCGCTCCTGGGCTGGCGGGAGATCGACATCTGGGAATATATCGAACGGGAGGGCCTCCCGATCGTCCCGCTCTACTTCGCCCGAAATGGCCAGCGTTACCGCTCGATCGGCTGCGAGCCCTGCTGTCGCCCGATCGCCTCGGAGGCGGATACAGTCGAGAAGCTCATCGCCGAGCTCCGGGCCAGTCGGCTCTCCGAGCGGAGCGGTCGGGCCCAAGATAAAGAGGAGGCCCAGATGATGCAGAAGCTCCGGGCCTTAGGCTACATGTGATTGATGGATGCGAGGTGAGAAACGGGGATGAGGGAACGCCTCCGCTTTGTGCTCGTCGGCCATGTGGACCACGGGAAGTCCACCCTCATCGGCCGACTCCTCTATGATACGGGCTCGATCGCGCTAGACCGGCTCGAGGAGGCCCGCCAGGCCGCAAGGGAGCTCGGCGCCGAAACCGGAGCGGAGTTCGCCTTCCTCTTGGACCATCTCAAAGAGGAGCGGGAAGGGGCCCTCACGATCGACACCGCTCAGACCTTCTTCTCCACGCCCGCGAGGGACTATGTGCTCATCGATGCCCCGGGCCATGTCGAATTTTTGAAGAACATGATCACCGGGGCCGCTCAGGCCGATGCGGCGGTCTTGATCGTCGACGCTAGCCGAGGTGTGCAAGAACAGACCCGCCGCCATGCCTACATCCTCTCCCTGCTCGGCCTGGAGGAGGTCATCGTGGCCTTGAACAAGATGGACCTCGTAGGCTACCGCGAGGGAGCCTTCCGGGCGCTCGAACGGGAGGTCCGGGCGCTCCTTGAGGCCGTAGGCTTGGCCCCGAGGGCCTCGATCCCCATCTCGGCCAAAGAGGGAGAGAACATCGCTGAAACTTCGGGGAAGATGGCTTGGTATCGCGGCCCGAGCCTCCTTGCAGCCCTCGACTCCCTCCCCGCACCGGCCCTGCCGGAGGATAAGCCCCTCATCTTCCCGATCCAGGATGGCTATGAGCTTGACGGCCAGCGGATCTTCGTCGGGCGGGTCGAGGCCGGGCTCTTGAGGAGAGGGGCGAAGGTCCGGGTCCTCCCGGATGGGCAACTAGCGACGATCAGGTCCATCGAGAAATTCGGGGAGAGCCCGGCTGAGGCCCATCCCGGCGAGGCCGTCGGGGTCACGATAGCGGGAGCGGAGGGGCTCGTCCTGGACCGTGGCCGAGTCCTCTGCCTCCCCGAGCCCGAGTCCGAGCCAGAGCCGGGGCCGGCAGTAGTGACCGGTTTTACCGCCAACCTCATCTGCCTGACGGAAAGGGGCCTCGAGCTAGGCGAGGAATTCATCCTCAGGCTCGCGACCCAGGAGGCCCAGGCCAGGATCGAAGCGATCATGGAGCGAGTCGATTCCGCCTCTCTAGAGGTCCTCGAGTGGGATGCAAAGGCCCTGGGGGGCCTGGAGGTCGGAAGGGTCCGGCTCACCACGGCCTCCCCGATCGTGGCCACGCGATTCTCCGAGCTCCGCGCGCTCGGACGGTTCGTCCTCGGCCGGGGACAAGGCGGGGAGGAGATCTCCGCTGGGGGGATTATCACCGGGCTATGAAGACCGTGATCATCGGGCTCGATGGGATGCCCTACAGTTTGATCGCCGACCTGGCGGAGAGAGGAGTGATGCCGAACATGCGGGCCCTCATCGTTGAAGGGGCCTTCCGGGAGATGACCTCCTCGATCCCCGAGGTCTCCTCCGTGGCCTGGAGCTCAATAATTACAGGGAAGAACCCCGGAGAGCACGGGATCTTCGGGTTTACCGACCTTGCTCCTAGGAGCTATCGGCTCATCTTCCCCAACTTCTCCGACCTGAAGGCGCCACCCTTCTGGGAGCGAGAAGGGAGCGGAAGAGCAGCGATCATCAATGTCCCCTCGACCTACCCCGCCAGGGCCATGAATGGGGTCCTCATCTCCGGGTTCGTGGCCCTCGAGCTGCGGAAGGCGGTCTATCCCCCCGAGCTGATCCCCCAGCTCGAGCGGCTGGATTACCGCCTCGATGTCGATTCAGCGAAGGGCCATCACTCGCTCGAGCTCTTCCTTGAAGATCTCCAGAGGACCCTCTCTTCCCATATCGCCGCCTATCGCCACCTCTGGGATAAGGAGCCTTGGGAGACCTTCATGCTCGTCTTCACCACTACGGATCGGCTGGCCCACTTCCTCTGGGAGGCCTATGAAGACCCAGCCCATAAATATCACCAGGCCTTCCTAGCTCATCTCCATCAGATAGATGAGGTAATCGGCGAGATCGCCGGAAGGCTAGAGGAGGACGACTTGCTGATCCTGCTCTCCGACCATGGCTTCGAGCGGCTGGAGAAAGAGGTCTATGTCAATCCCATCCTGAGGGAGGAGGGCTTCCTCCAGCTCGAGCTCGAAGGGGGCTCTGAAGACCTTAAGGATATCAGCAAAGAGACCAAGGCCTTTGCCCTCGACCCGGCGAGGATTTACCTCAACTCAAAGGGGCGCTTCCCCCAGGGGAGCGTGGACCCGAAGGATAAGGAACGGCTAATCGCCGAGCTCATCGCCCTCTTCGAAGGGCTCAAGCTCGATGGCCGGAAGGTGGTCCGCCGGGCCTGCCAGAAGGAGGAGATCTACCACGGGCCCTGGCTCGATCGGGCTCCAGACCTGGTCCTCCTCCCCGAGAAGGGGATTAACTTCCGGGCCAGGCTGGATAAACCCCAAGCCCAAGAGGGGCCCTTCACTGGGAAGCATACTCAAGAGGGGGCCTTCCTGCTAGTCAAGGCCGACGGCGCCCGAGAGACCTTGCCCCCAAGCCCTCCTAGTGTGAGCGATGTGCTCGGATTGATCGACTGCCTGTGCCTATCAAGATGAGGCTCCTTGTGATCTTCGGCACCAGACCGGAGGCGATCAAGCTCGCCCCGGTGATCAAGGAGCTCGAGCGGCAGGGGCAAAAGCCCCGGGTCTGCGTCACTGCCCAGCATCGAGAGATGCTCGATCAAGTCCTCGAGCTCTTCGAGATCCGCCCCGACTTTGACCTCGGGATCATGCGCCCCGACCAGAGCCTCTTCCAAGTCACCACCGCGGGCTTGGAAGCCCTGGAGAAGGTCTTAAAGGCCGAGCGGCCTGAGCTGGTCCTCGTCCAGGGGGACACGACCACGGCCTTCATCGGGGCCTTGGCGGCTTACTACCAGAAGATCAAGGTCGGCCACATCGAGGCCGGCCTCCGCTCTCAGGATAAGTTCGCCCCCTTCCCCGAGGAGATGAACCGCCGCTTGGCTGATCAGCTCTCCGACTGGCTCTTCGCCCCTACCGAGGGGGCCAAAGAGAACCTCCTCCGGGAGGGCTTCCCCGCTGAAAGGATCTTCGTGACTGGGAATACCGTGATCGATGCCCTCCTCTGGACCGTCGCGCGGCTGAGGAGCCCGGAGATCCAGGCCCGTCTAGAGCAGAGGTTCACCGCGCTCGGGCTCGACTTGAGCCCGGAGAAGAGGCTGGTCCTGGTGACCGCCCATCGGCGGGAGTCATTCGAATCCGGCCGGCTCGAGGAGATCTGCGCCGGGCTGAGGCTGATCGCCGAACATAACGAGGATGTCCAGCTCGTCTATCCCGTCCACCTCAACCCTCGGGTTCAAGGGCCAGTCCGGTGGGCCTTAAAGGGCCTGGAGCGGGTCCACCTGATCGAGCCCCTCGATTATGAGGGCTTCGTCTGGCTGATGAGCCGGGCTTATCTTATCTTGACCGACTCCGGGGGGATCCAAGAGGAGGCCCCCTCACTGGGGAAGCCGGTCCTGGTGATCCGTGAGCGGACCGAGCGGCCGGAGGCCATCGCTGCCGGGACGGCCAGGCTCGTAGGGGTGACTCGGGAGGGGATCTTCAAGGAGGCCCAACGCCTCCTCGATAGCCCTGCCGAATATGCGAGGATGGCCCAGGCCACGAACCCCTTCGGCGACGGCCACGCCGCGGAGAGGATCGTCTCGATC
>JBBIJD010000027.1:0-21872 GCA_037446135.1 Candidatus Fraserbacteria bacterium | reverse complement strand
CAGGCCGCTTGACAGCCCTTGGAGCCTCTGGTAGAATGTGGCCTGGTCGGTCGGGGAGGCTGGCGTAGCTCAGCTGGAAGAGCGGCAGTTTTGTAAACTGCGGGTCGGGGGTTCGAATCCCTCCGCCAGCTCCAGTCCGGATTTGGAGGGGTAGCCAAGTGGCCAAAGGCGGCAGACTGTAAATCTGCTGGCAGTGTCCTTCGGGGGTTCGAATCCCTCCCCCTCCACTAGTCCCGGTTGACAAAGTTTGAGCAGCAGGTTAAAATGAAAGGACCTGCAGCTTGGGGTTTTCGATCGTGCTTTAGCCCGTGTAGCTCAGGAGGCAGAGCGTTCCCTTGGTAAGGGGAAGGTCGTCGGTTCGAATCCGACCGCGGGCTCTAGGTTGAATTAAGCTTATTGAAGGAGGTCCAATTCATGGCGAAGGCGCGTTTTGAACGGACGAAACCCCATGTCAATGTGGGCACGATCGGCCACATCGACCACGGGAAGACCGTCCTCACCTCGGCGATCACCAAGGTCTTGGCGCAAAAAGGGATGGCCCGAGAGAGGAGCTACGAGGAGGTCGCTAAAGCTTCAATTGCCCAGGGACGGCGTGATGAGACGAAGATCCTGACGATCGCTATCTCCCATGTGGAGTATGAGACTCCTAATCGCCACTACGCGCACATCGACTGCCCCGGCCATGCCGACTATGTCAAGAACATGATCACCGGGGCAGCCCAGATGGACGGGGCGATCCTCGTCGTCTCCGCCGCCGATGGGCCGATGCCCCAGACCCGCGAGCATGTCCTCCTCTCCCGCCAGGTGAATGTCCCCTACATCATTGTCTTCCTCAATAAGATCGACTTAGTCGACGACCCGGAGCTCCTCGACCTAGTAGAGATGGAGGTCCGTGAGCTCCTCAACCAGTATGAGTTCCCCGGGGATACCGTCCCGGTGATCCGCGGCTCGGCCCTGAAGGCGATGCAGAACCCGACCGACCCGGAGGCGACCAAACCGATCTGGGAGCTGGTCGAGGCCCTCGACACTTACATCCCTCTCCCGCAGCGCGACATCGATAAACCTTTCCTTATGCCGATCGAGGACATCTTCTCCATCAAGGGGCGTGGGACCGTGGTGACCGGGAAGGTCGAGCGGGGGCGGATCACCCCCGGGAGTGAGGTGGAGATCGTCGGGCTCCGCAGTGAGACCCGGAGGGTCGTGGCTACCTCCTTGGAGATGTTCAACAAGACCCTCGACGAGGCGATCGCCGGGGATAACATCGGTGTGCTGTTGCGCGGCGTGGAGAAGGAAGAAGTCGAGCGGGGCCAGGTCCTCGCCGCTCCCGGCTCAATCACCCCGCACACGAAGTTCGAGGCCGAGATCTATGTCCTGAGCAAGGACGAGGGCGGCCGCCATACCCCATTCTTCGACGGCTATAAGCCGCAGTTCTACTTCCGGACGACCGATGTCACCGGGACAGTCCATCTGACCAATAATGTCGAGATGGTCATGCCCGGGGACAATGTCCGGATCCAGGGCGAGCTCCTCTACCACATCGCCATGGAAGAGGGGCTGCGGTTCGCGATCCGCGAGGGCGGGCGGACCGTCGGGGCGGGGGTCGTGACCAAGATCATCGCATGAGACCGGACCGCGAAACGGACCGAGGAGAGCGACCTTGAAGGAGCAAGTGACCCTGGCCTGCACGGAGTGCCGCCATCGCAACTACCACACGACAAAGAACCCCAAGAACATGCGGGGGAAACTGGAGCTCCGCAAATACTGCCGGTGGTGCAAGCGGCATACGATGCATAAGGAGACATAGGCGCAGGCCCGTAGCTCAACTGGAAGAGCACCGGACTCCAAATCCGGGGGTTGGGGGTTCAAATCCTCCCGGGCCTGCCACTCCAGATCAATTAGAAGGTGGCTTGACAAGAGAGGACGAAGATGATCAGCAGGTTCAAGCAGTACTTAAGAGGGGTGCGAGCGGAATTCGGGAAGATTGACTGGCCTTCCCAAGCCGAGGTCTTCAGTCTGACGGTCCTCGTCATCGCGATGGTCATCGTCCTCACTATCTACACCGGGGCGCTCGACGCCCTCTTCCAGTGGGTGCTCCAGCAGATCACCGGGGGCTAGACCAGAGATGAAGCGCTGGTATATCATCCAGACTTATGCGGGGAGCGAGCTCAAGGTGAAGGAGGAGCTCGAGCGGAGGGTGGTCGAGCTCGATCTGGGCTCAAGAATCGAGAAGTTCAAGGTCGACCACGAGGAGACCTACTTCCTCGCGCCCGTCGAGGAGGTGATCACCTCCAAGAGCCGGCGGGGCCAGACGGGGGAGTATCGGGTCCCCTACAACTATGAGTTGGCGATCGAGTCGAACCGTCGGATCAAGAGCGGCGACCTCATCGCCTACAAGCCCCCAAATTATTTGGAGTTCGATGCGACAGTCAAGGGGATCACGCCCCTCCAGCGGGTGATCATCGAGATGACCAACCGGAATGAGGAGGTCTACCTCATCCCTGCTGACCGGCATATCCGGCGAGACATCCGTGTCGGGGAGAAGATCCGTGGGGGGATTCCCCTCACGACCGACAAGGAGTTCATTGCCGAGACGAAGGGGAAGATCGTCCTCCGCGATCGAGTGAAGAAGATCGAGTTGGAGAAGGAGGACGGGGAGGTCGTGACTAAGATCATCCCCGAGCGGTATCTCGTCCGCCTCCACGAGGGGATGAGGCTCAAGAAGGGGGACCTCTTGGAGCGGGAGGACCGGATCACGAGCAAGGCCGCGGGGCTGGTCAAGGTCAAGGAATACAAGGATAAGAGAGTCGTCTCTGTCCAGAGGATCGAGAAGCGCCGACTCTTCCCCGGCTACATCTTCGCCAGGATGGAGATGAATGAGCAGATGCTCAAACTCGTCGAGGGGCTCCGTTGCCGCTTCGTCGGCTCTCCGCCACTCCCGGTCCCGGAGCGGGAGATGAAGGTCGTTAAAAGGAAGGCCGGGCTGGAAGAGATCCCCAAGCAGGAACGCCCGCGGGTGGAGGTCGACTTCGAGGTCGGCGAAGTGGTGGAGATCATCGAAGGGCCGTTTGCGGACTTCACCGGCGAGATCCGCGAGATCGACAAGGAGAACGAGGAAGTCACGGTGATGGTCCGGATCTTCGGGCGGGAGACCCCGGTCAAGCTCGGCTTCGAAGGGATCGAGAAGCTCTGATTCGAGTAGGAGGAGAGATGGCAGCAAAGAAGGTCGAACAGGTGATCAAGCTCCAGATCCCCGCGGGGCAGGCGACCCCCGCCCCGCCGGTCGGGCCGATCCTCGGCCAGGCGAAGGTGAACATCATGGACTTCTGCAATAAGTTTAACGAGGCCACGAAGAACATGGAGAAGGGGCTGGTCATCCCGGTCGTCCTGACGGTCTACATCGATAAGAGCTTCGATTTCGTCCTGAAGAAGCCCCCGGCGACGGAGCTACTCAAGCGGGCGGCGGGGATCCAGACCGGCTCGGGCGAGCCGCATGTGAAGCTCGTCGGGAAGATCACCAAGGAGCAGCTCCGGCGGATCGCGGAGCTGAAGATGAGTGATCTCAATACCGATGACCTCGAGGCGGCGATGCGGACGATCGCCGGGAGCGCCCGCCAGATGGGGATCGAGGTGGTGGAAGAGTGAGACAGACGCGGAGTAGGCGGTATCTTGCGCTCAAGGAGCGGGTCGATCGGCTCCGGCTCTACCCCCTGGAGGAGGGGCTCGCGCTGATGAAGGAGCTGGCGAATAGCTCTTTCAACGAGTCAGCCGACGCGGTCTTCCGCCTGGGGGTCAACCCGAAGAAGAACGAGCACCGGATCCGCGGGACCGTGATCCTCCCCCACGGTGTGGGGAAGGAGATAAGGGTGATCGCCTTCGCCAAGGGTGAGAAGGTCAAAGAGGCTGAGGAGGCCGGGGCCGATGCCGTGGGCGGGGAGGACCTGGCCAAAAGGATCGAGGGCGGCTGGCTGGAGTTCGATGCCGCCGTGGCCACACCGGACATGATGGGGGTCGTGGGGCGGCTGGGGAAGATCCTCGGCCCGCGAGGGCTGATGCCCTCCCCCAAGACCGGGACGGTCACGCCAGAGATCGGCCAGGCGATCCGGGAGTTAAAGCAGGGGAAGGTGGAGTTCCGCCTCGACGAATACGGGAATGTCCACTCCCCCTTCGGGCGGGTCTCCTTCCAGCAGGAGGAGCTCCGAGAGAACTTCCTGGCCCTCGCCCAGGCGATCTTCGAGGAGAAGCCCGCCGATGTGAAAGGGAAATACCTCCGTGCGGCCACGATCTCCTCGACGATGGGGCCGGGGATCAAGCTCGACCCGGACGAGATCGGCCGGCTCATCGCCGCGCGGATGCTATAGTATAGTTGGGAGGTCCGATGCCGACACCGAAGAAGGAACAAGAGCTGGCGCTCTTGGAGGAGAAGTTCCAGCGCTCGCGGGCCCTCGTCTTCACCGACTTCCGCGGCCTGACCGCCCAGGAGATGGTGGAGCTCCGCCGCCTCTTTCGGAAGAATGGCCTGGAGTATCGCGTGGTCAAGAACACCCTCGCCAGGCTGGCCGCGCAGCGGACGGGCCTCCAAGTCGAGCAATTCTTGGTCGGCCCGACGGGGGTCCTCATCGGCTACGGCGATGCGGTCCTGCCATTCAAGGTGGCGACCGAAGTCGCCAGGCGCTACAAGCAGTATGAGATCAAAGGTGGGCTCCTCGAAGGGCAGGTGGTCCAGGCGGCCGAGGCCGCTGGGATCGCCGCTCTCCCCTCAAGGGAGGAGCTCCTGGCGAAGCTGGCCTTCGTCCTGCAGGCCCCGATCCAGAAGCTGGCGCGCGACCTGCGAATGATCATCGCCAGGCTGGCGATCGCCCTCAATGAGGTCCGCAAGCAGAAGGAGGCGGCCGCACTGCCCCAAGGGGCCGCCTCGAAGGAGAACTAAGGAGGAGTGATGAATAAGGAAGAGTTTCTCGCGACGATCGATCAGATGACGGTCAAGGAGTTGGCCGAGTTGGTGGCGGCGATCGAGGAGCGCTACAAGGTGAGCGCCCAAGCGGTCGCTCCAGTGGCGATCGCTGCTGCGCCGGGTGGCGGGGGCAGCGGCGCGGCGGTCGCGGAGGAGAAGACTGCCTTCAAGGTGGTCCTCAAGAGCCCCGGCCAGCAGAAGGTCCAACTGATCAAGCTCATCAAGGAGATCACCGGGAAGGGGCTCAAGGAGAGCAAGGAGTTCGTCGATGCCCTCCCCGCGGTCGTGAAGGACGGGCTCTCTGAGGAGGAGGCCAAAGCCCTGAAGGCCAAACTGGAAGAGGTCGGGGCCGAGATCGAACTGCAATGACGGTGACGAAGAGGCGCTTCTATGGCCGTGTCCGGCCGATGCTCGAGCTCCCTGACCTCCTGGCAGGGCAGCGGGAGAGCTATGAGTGGTTCCTCGATGAGGGGCTGAAGGAGCTCTTCGCCGAGATCTCCCCGATCAGGGGGGAGGGGCGAGAAGAGCTGGCCCTGGAGCTCACCGACCCCTACCTCGGGCCGCCGCACAACACTGAACAGGACTGCAAGGATCGCAACCTGACCTACTCCACCCCGCTGCGGGTCAAGGGGGTCTTACGGCAGAGGGGGAAGGTCCTCAAGGAGGATGACCTCTATCTCGCTGACCTCCCCTTGATGACCGCGCGGGGGACCTTCATCATCAACGGGGCGGAGAAGGTCTTGGTCAACTACCTCCACCGCTCACCCGGGCTCTACTTCTACCATGAGGACTCCCGCCCACAGGAGTTCGTGGCCCATGTCCTCCCGGAGTATGGGGCCTGGCTGGAGATGATCCTCGACACCAAGAAGGGACGAGTAGTAGTCAACCTCGACCGGGGCGTCGTCCCGGTGACCACCCTCCTGCGGGCGCTGGGGATGAGCACGGAGGAGATCATCGCGCGGTTCAGCTTCACCCTCAACCCCCTTACTAAAGAGAAGCTCGCCTCCTATCGTGGCTATCAACTGAGCGAGGAGATCCGCGAGGACGGGCAGGTCCTCCTCGAGCGGGGCGAAGAGCTGACCGAGGAGGCGATCGAGACGATCCTGGAGGCCAATCCCGGCAGGATCAAGCTCCTCAACCCCTACATCCAGGGGAGCTTGGCTGAGGATAAGACGAACACCCGCGAGGAGGCACTCTTTCTGATCCACCGGAAGCTCCGGGGCACGGAGCGCCCCTCGCTCGCCCAGGTCGAAGAGTATCTGAGGAAGCTCTATTTCGATCCTGAGCGGTATAACCTCACCCCGGTCGGGAGGTTCATGCTCAACAAGAAGCTCGGGCTCACCGGTGTCGAGGATACGGTCCTCCGCCCGGAAGAGATCCCTCTCATCCTCGAGCGGCTCCTCGCCTTCGCTGAGGACCCCAGATTGGAGGACGATCGGGACCACCTGGCGAACAAGCGGGTCGCCACGCCGGGGGAGATGGCCTGGGAGGCTCTCCGCGCCGGGCTGATCCGGATGGTCCGGATCACCCAAGACCGCCTGAGCAAGTATCAGCCGGAAGAGGAGCCCCTGCGGAACCTCATCTCCGCCAGGGTGGTCCAGGGCTCGCTGAATGGCCTCTTCTATACCGGGCGATTCTGCCAGTTCCTGGAGCAGATCAACCCCCTGGCCGAGCTGACCCACAAGCGGCGCCTGACGGCCCTGGGGAACAGGGAGGGCCAGGGGAAGCGGCGGGCCAAGATCGAGGTCCGCGATGTCCATCCCTCGCACTATGGGCGGATCTGCCCGATCGAGACCCCCGAGGGGCAGAACATCGGGCTGATCACCTCGATTGCCACCTATGCCCGGATCAATGAGTTCGGCTTCCTTGAGGTCCCCTACCGGAGGGTGAAGGCCGGGAAGGTGACCGATGAGGTCGTCTACCTCATGGCTGACGAGGAGGAGCGCTACAACATCGCCCCGGCGACGACGGAGTTGGACGATAAGGGCTATATCAAGGCCGAGATGGTGGAGATCCGGACCGGGAGGGAGGAGATCCGCCGCGTCCCCAGGGAGGAGGTCGATTTCATCGAGATCTCCCCCGCGGCCCTCGTCGGGGTCTCGGCCTCCCTCATCCCCTTCCTGGAGCACGATGACGCCAACCGGGCCTTGATGGGGGCGAACATGCAGCGTCAGGCCGTCCCGCTCCTGAAGGCCGAAGCACCTTATGTGGGGACGGGGATGGAGGGGGCCGCGGCCCGCGACTCCGGGATGCTCGTCACAGCCCAAGAGGATGGGGTCGTCAAGTATGTCGATAAAGATAAGATCATCGTCAAGCACGGGAAGCGGGAGCAGGTCTATCTCCTCAAGAGCTTCGAGCGCTCGAATCAGGACACCCTGATCCACCAGCGGCCGATCGTGAGCAAGGGCGAAAAGGTGAAGAAGGGCCAGGTCCTGGCCGACGGCCCGGCGAGCGATCACGGCGAGCTCGCTTTAGGGACGAACCTCCTCGTCGGGTTCCTCCCCTTCGAGGGCTACAACTACGAGGATGCGATCGTGATCAGCGAGCGGCTAGTCCGGGACAATGTCCTCGATTCCATCCACATCCAGGAGTTCGAGCTCCGGGCCGAGGAGACCAAGCTCGGGCCGGAGGAGATCACCGCCGACATCCCCGACATCTCCAAGGAGGACCTCCGGAACCTCGATGAGGACGGGGTCGTCCGGGTCGGGACCGAGGTCCAGACCGGGGACATCCTCGTGGGGAAGATCACCCCGCGGGGAGAGAGCGAGCCGACCCCGGAGGAGCGGATCTTCCGCTCGATCTTCGGCGAGCGAGCCCAGAATGTCAAGAACACCTCGCTCCGCCTCCCCCCCATCACTGAGGGCGGGAAAGTGATCCGGGTCAAGAAGTTCTCGAGAGAGAAGGGAGATGAGCTCGAGCCTGGGGTGAACGAGCTGGTCAAGGTCTACATCGCTCAGCGGAAGACGATCTCCGTGGGGGACAAGCTCGCCGGGCGGCACGGGAATAAGGGTGTGATCGCCAAGATCCTCCCCGTGGAGGATATGCCCTTCCTCCCAGACGGGACCCCTTTGGATATCGTCTTCAACCCCCTAGGGGTCCCCTCGAGGATGAATCTCGGCCAGATCTTCGAGGCCCACCTCGGCTGGCTGGCCCACCTCCTGGGAGAGAAGATGGCCTCCCCGGTCTTCGACGGGGCGAAAGAGGAGGAGATCCTCCTCGAGCTCCATCGGGTCCGGGAGGAGCATGGGCTGGCTGAGGGGGATGGGGTGGAGAATCCCGAAGGGAAGCCAGACGGGAAGGTGATCCTCCGCGATGGCCGGACGGGTGAGCCCTTCGACCACCCGGTCACTGTCGGCTACCTTTACATCATGAAGCTCGAGCACATCGCTGACGAGAAGCTCCATGCCCGCTCTACTGGCCCTTACAGCCTGATCACCCAACAGCCCTTGGGCGGGAAGGCCCAGTTCGGTGGCCAGCGGCTAGGCGAGATGGAGGTCTGGGCCCTCGAGGCCTATGGTGCGGCCAACCTCCTCCAGGAGATGCTCACGATCAAGAGCGATGATACCCGCGGGAGGGTCCAGCTCTACAAGGCGATCCTCAAGGGGGAGGAGTTCCCCAAGGCCGGGGTCCCCGAGTCCTTCAAGGTCCTCGTCCGTGAGCTTCGGAGCCTCTGCTTGAGCATCAGGGCCTATGACAAGGAGGGGCGGGAACTGGACCTCAATTAACCCCCATGGCAGGGGAGCAGGCTCAGGAGCGAGAACAAGAGGAGTGGTCTGCCGGGGTCATCCTCTACCGGCGAGGGCGGCAAGGGCGGGAGTATCTCCTCCTGAGATACGAGGAGGGGCACTGGGGCTTCCCCAAGGGGCGGATCGAGCGGGAGGAGAACCTCAAGGAAGCCGCCTGCCGCGAGCTCCGCGAGGAGACCAGGATCGGCCCGGTCCGGCTTATCCCCGGCTTCCAAGGGCTGATCGAGTATGGCCTGGAGCGGGACGGCAAGCCCACCTCTAAGCGGGTCATCTATTTCCTAGGCGAGACGGATCAGGAGGCTGTCTGCCTCTCCTCAGAGCATACGGCCTATGCCTGGCTGGGCTACCAGGAGGCCCTGGCCCGCCTCACCTTTGAGAACAGCCGGCTCCTCCTCCGGCAGGCGGAGGAGTTCCTGAGCGAGGCCGAGCGGGCGGAGTGACCCTCTCCTCCCAGGGCTTGCCGCGGAGGCGAGCGCCGCTTATCATTAGCCTGGAGATGGGAGCAGTCGGCCTAGCAGAGCTCCGCGGACTGAGCGGGGTCTATCTCGTCGACACGGGCCAATTCGGTCTAGAGGGCTTCGGCGCGGCCTACATCCTAGACGCGCCGGTCGCGGCGATCATCGAGACCGGCCTCTCCTACTCTGCCCCGCGGATCTTGAGGGCCCTCGAAGAGCTGAGGATCGCCCCTGCCGATGTCGGCTATATCCTGGCCACGCATATCCATCTCGACCATGCCGGCGGGGCCGGGCCGCTGGCAGGGGCCTGCCCTAATGCTACCGTGGCGGTCCACGAGCGCGGGGCGAAGCACCTCATCAAGCCCGCCTACCTAGTAAAGAGCGTCCGCGAGGCCACCGGCCCGATGTTCCAGCACTACGGCAAGGCGGTCCCGCTCGCTAGAGAGCGACTCCTGGAGCTCGAGGGCGGGGAGACGATCAGCCTAGGCGGGGGGTTCAAGCTCCAAGTGCTCGCTACCCCAGGCCATGCCCCGCACCACCTCTGCTTCTTCGAGGAGCGGAACCGGGCCCTCTTCGTCGGCGATGCCGCCGGGATTTACTGGCCCAAGGCCGACCGGCTCCTCCCGACCACTCCACCTCCTTCGTTCGACCTCGAATCGAGCCTGAGGTCCCTTGAGCTCCTCCAGGGGCTGGGGGCAAAACATCTCCTCTACACCCACTTCGGCCCGCATAATCGCCCGACCAAGATGCTCCGGGCCTATTCCCAGCTCCTCCGAGACTGGGTCGAAGAGATCCAGAAGCTGAGGAGGGGCCACAAGAGCGATGAGGCCGTGACGCAGAGCCTCCTGGGGAAGTATGGCCCCCTGCTGGAGGGCTACTACGAGCCGGGGATGGTCGCACACGAGATCAAGATGAATGCGGAGGGGGTCCTCCAGTATCTGGGCCATGCCTCTCCCATGTAACTGCTCGGGAGAAGCCCCGCTCAAGCGACCCGGCGGATCCCGAGCCTCACGGCCCGCCCGTCCAGCTTGAGGGCCTTGACATGCTCCGCTTCCTCCGGCTCACCGGCGATCAGCCCACGAGAGAGGGTCTCCCGCTTGATGTAATCGGCATGGATCTGGAAGACCTCCGCGATCGCCTCATCCCCCACATAATAGGTAAGGATCCGGTCCGTAACGGCCAGATCGGCCTCTTTACGCATCTCCTGGATGTGCCGGACGAGGTCCCGGGCCAGCCCCTCCTGCTTCAGCTCGGGAGTGATCTCGGTGGCGATCGCGACGAGGTAGTCCCCCTGGGCAGCCAGGGCATATCCTTCTCGGGGGAGGCGCTCGACCTCCGCCTCCTCGGCGAGGATGGTATAAGGCCTATCATCGACCCTCACCTGGAGAGCCCCCCGCTCGCGGAGCTGGCGGGCCGCCTCTTTGGGGTCCAACTGCTCGACTGCGGCCTTGATCGCGGGGAAGCGCTCACCGAGCTTCGGCCCGAGCTGCTCGCCAAGCAGGCGGACTCGGTAGCTCACCACTTCCGCCTCATCGTCGATGAAGGCGACCTCTTTGACATTCGTCTCCTGGAGGAGGTCGTCCAGGAGATCGGTGAGGGCTTCCCTCTCCTCCTTGGCGAGCTTGATCACCATCTTGGCGAGCGGCTGGCGGACCTTGATCCCCGCGGCGCTCCGGGCCGCTCGCCCTAAGCTGACCAGGAGTCGGATCAGCTCGACCCTTTCCAGGAGTTGCTCATCGATCAGCTCTGGCTCGGCCTTCGGCCAGTCGCAGTGATGGACCGACTCCGGAGCCTCTTTATCGAGCGAGCGGACGAGGTTCTGATAGAGCTCCTCGGCGAGGAAGGGCAAGAACGGGGCCAAGAGCTTCGTCAGGGTCACCAGGCATTGGTAGAGAGTCTGGTGCGCGGCCAGCTTATCAAGCCCCGAGCCGCTCTTCCAGAAGCGTCTCCGGCTCCGCCGGACATACCAGTTGGAGAGCTTCTCGAAGAAGGCCTCGAACTCCCTCGTGGCCGTCGGAGGGTCGTAGTCTTCCAAGGCCGCGGTCACGGCCCTGATCAGCCGGTGCAGCTCTGCCAGGACCCAGCGATCGAGCGGCGGCCGCTCCTCCAGCGGGACGAGGTCCTTCCGAGGATCGACCCGGTCCACATTGGCGTAGGTCAGATAGAAGGAGTAGACATTCCATAGGGTGAGGAGCTTCTGCTTGATCTCCCCCGCCGGGCCGTAGCCGAAGAGGAGATTCCTCTCCGGGTCGTGGGAGAGGAACATCCAGCGCATCACATCTACGCCCATCCGCTCGGCGGCCTCCTCGAACTCGATCGCGTTCCCCCAGGACTTGTGCATCGGGCGGCCGTCCTCAGCGAGGAGCGTGGCATACCCCAAGACGGCCTTGAACGGCGGGCGCCCCTCCAGGACGGTGCTCATGGCGAGCAAGCTGTAGAACCAGTTCCGGAACTGCCCCGGGAAGCTCTCGGTGATGAAGTCCGCGGGGAACCACGCCTCCCAGTAGCGCCGGTCGGTCCGGTAACGGAGGGTGCTGAAGGGGACGATTCCCGCATCGAGCCAGGGATTCCCCACATCGGGGATCCGGCCCATCTTGGCCCCGCACTTGGGGCAGGCGATCTTGACCGCATCGATCCAGGGCCGGTGGGGTGTATGGCCAGCAAACTCCTCCCAGCCCTCGACCGCCCGCGCCCCGAGCTCTTCTTTAGAGCCGATCACCTCGAAGTGGCCGCAATCTTGGCACTCCCAGATCGGGAGCGCCAGCCCCCAGTAGCGCTTCTTGGAGATCATCCAGTCCCGCATGTTCTGGAGCCAATCCAGCTCTCGCTCTCTCCCGAACTCCGGCTTCCAGCGGATCTGGTCCACGACATCCATGATCTGATACCGGAGGCTCTTGGCCTTCTCCTCGGGGGTGAGCTCCTCCCTCGGCTTATCGTAGACCGGGCCCATGCTGATGAACCACTCATCGACCAGGCGGAAGACCAGCTCCGTCCCGCACCTCCAGCAGACGGGGTAGCGGTGAGTATAGTCCTCAACGCGGTAGAGGAGGCCCTTCCTCTCCAGGCTCTTGAAGATCTCCTCGGCCACCTCGCCTGCTGAGCGGCCGGTGAGCCAGGCGAAGCCCTCGAGATAATGGCCATCCTCATCCAATGGGGCGATCACCGGGAGTCCATATTCCTTACCTAACTGGAAGTCTTCCTCCCCGCAGCCAGGAGCGATGTGGACGATCCCGGTCCCTTCCTCCTCGCCGACCTCCTCCCAGGGGATCACCCGATGGTGGCGTGGGGCGTCGGCCTCCTGGACCGCGGGGAGCTCATCGAATGGGCCTTCATACTCCCAGCCGAGCAACTCCCGCCCCCGGAGCTCCCCCAAGACCTCAAATTCGCCCCGGAGGGCCCGCTCGACCGTCCCCTTGGATAGGTAATAGATCCACTCCCCCTGGCGGGCCTTGACATAAATTAAGTCCTCCCCTACGGCAGCGGCCACATTGCTCGTGAGGGTCCAGGGAGTAGTGGTCCAGACGAGCAGGGCCTCTCCTTCCCGCCCCCTCAAGGGGAAACGCAAGTAGACCGCGGGATGGGTGAGCTCACGATACCCTTCGGTCGAGATCTCGTGCTGGCTGATCCCTGTCCCACACCGCGGACACCAGGGCATGACATCGACCCCTTTGTAGAGCCAGCCGCGCTCCCAGCAACGCTTGAGGAACATCCAGATCTGATAGTTGTTCTCATCGGAGAAGGTGAAGTAAGAGCCCCCGAGCTGGGGTAGCCCGAGTTGGCCGACGAGCTGTTCGACTGTCCCAGTGACCGGCCCTTGCGGGCCCTTGACGGTGATCACCTCATTTGGGCTCTCCCCCAGCCGATCATGGAGCTCCCTTAGGAAGTCAGGGTCGTTCCAGTCCATCCACTGGCCCAGCCGGATCGACTGCTCTGTCTGGATGGCCGCATATTTGAGGACCCGCTGCTTGCAGCGAGTGACGAACTCCGCCAGGCCGAACCGCTCGATATCCCTCTTGGATTTGAACCCTAGCTCCTTCTCCACCTCGACCTCGACCCAGAGGCCCTGGCAGTCGAACCCGTTCTGAAAGCGCTGCTCGAACCCCTGCATCGCCTTGAATCGCTGGAAGAGGTCCTTATAGGTCCGGCCCCAGGCATGATGGACCCCCATGGGATTGTTGGCGGTGATCGGCCCGTCGAGGAACGACCACCGCAGCCGGCCAGAGTTCTTCCTCCTCAGTTTCTCGAAGGCCCCTATCTGCTCCCAAAAGGCGAGTATCCCCCGCTCGAGTCGGGGGAGGTCCGGTTCCTTCGGGACATCTTTGAACATAGACATTAAGATCACCTCTCATCGGCCTAGGTCTCTGTGGAAAGCTTCGTGATAGAAGAGGGATTTAATCGTGCCCCTAGCGGGGCACGATAATCCCCGAGAACAAAAAGAGGAGGGAGCCGCTGGGACCATCCTGGAAGATCACCATTATTCCGCCTCTGGGCAGCATTGCGAACTCCTTGAGAGGAAGATAGCACATCCTCTGGCCAGTGTCAAGCCAAGCAAGACAGGGCCTTCCCGGGGCACGGGTTGAATTCCCCCGCTTAATCCCCTATCCTCTCCGGGGTGATGGAGAAGTGCCAGCGATCGCGGTCTTAGGGGCTCAGTGGGGCGATGAGAGCAAGGGGAAAGTCTCACACCTCCTGGCCGCGGAGGCCGATTGGTGCGTTCGATTCAATGGCGGGACGAACGCCGGCCATACTGTCGTCCTCAAGGGGCAGGAATTCAAGTTCCATCTCCTCCCTACGGGTAGCCTCCGCGAGGGCTGCAAGGCGGTCCTCGGGAATGGGATGGTCATCGACCCCTTCGCCCTCGTGGAGGAGCTCGAGCTCCTCCGCCGAGCCGGCTGGGAGCCGGAGGTCTACATCAGCGGGGCGGCCCATCTCCTCCTCCCCTACCATCGGCTCGTGGAGCAGCTCTCTGGGGCAAAAGAGGGGATCGGGACGACCGGGCGGGGGATCGGGCCGGCCTATCGGGATAAGGCCGAGCGGACGGGCCTGCGGGTCGGGGACCTCCTCTCACCTGAGGCCTTCCGGGAGCGACTAGCGCGGAACCTGGAGCGGGAGAAACGGGCCTGGCCCGAGAGCGCGGAGCTCCAGCGGCTCGAGCCGGGCCACTTAGCGGACGAGGTCCTGAGGATAATGGAGCCACTGGCCGAGCGGATCGTGGATACGGCCTTGCTGCTCAATCGGGCCCTCGATCAAGGGGAGACAGTCATCTTCGAGGGGGCTCAGGGTGCGCTGCTCGATCTCGATTTCGGGACCTACCCTTATGTGACCTCCTCGAATACCACGATCGGGGGGATCGGGACCGGTGCCGGTGTCTCCCCGAGGAGGGTGGAGCGGGTCATCGGCGTAGTCAAGGCCTATACGACCCGGGTGGGTGAAGGGCCCTTCCCCACGGAGGAGCGCGGTCCGATCGGGGAGCGGCTCCGCGAGCGGGGGAAGGAGTGGGGGGCCACGACCGGCCGGCCACGGCGGTGCGGCTGGCTGGACCTCGTAGCCCTGAAGTATGTCCAGATGGTGAACGGCTTCACCGAGCTGGCCTTAATGAAGCTCGATGTCCTCTCCGGGCTCCCCGAACTACGGGTCGCGGTAGCCTATCATTGTGACGGCCGGCTGATCGAGGATTTCCCCTCGCATCCCGAGGTCCTCCAGCGCTGCGAGCCGGTCTATGAGACGGTCCCCGGCTGGACTGAGGAGATCAAGAGCTGCCACGGCCTTGGCGAATTCCCCGGAGCGGCAAGGGCCTATATCCGGCTCATCGAGGAGCAGCTTGGGGTCCCGATCTCGATCATCTCGCTCGGGCCCGGGGCCGAGGCGACGATCATCCGTGAGAGGAGCGGCTGCGGCCGCCGCTGAGGCCTCATACTCTCTTTTATTGCGAGTCTCCGGGGAATTTGGTATGATTATACCTCAACCATGGAGGGACTAGCGATGCAAAGGACATATATGGTGAAGCAGGATGAGCTAGAGGAGACCTGCCCGAGGAAGTGGTATCTCATCGATGCCCAGGGCCAAACCCTCGGGAGATTGGCGACGAAGATCGCCACCATCCTCCAGGGGAAGCACAAGCCGGAGTATACGCCCCATGTCGGGATGGGGGATTATGTGATCGTGATCAATGCCGCCCAGATTCGAGTCACGGGACGGAAGCTCGACCAGAAGATCTACTATCGCTACTCCGGCTACCCCGGAGGGCTGCGAGCCAAGCCGCTCCGAGAGGTCCTGGAGAAGAGCCCGGAGCTCCCCCTGAAGAAGGCGGTCCAGAGGATGCTCCCTAAGAACGATCAGGGCCGGCGGGCCTTCCGGCGACTCAAGGTCTACCCCGGCCCGGACCACCCCCATCAGGCCCAGAACCCGATCCCCCTCCAGCAGCCCTGAGCCCCGCCGCAGGCGGGCCAAAGATTCGAGTCCCCCCTGACACTTGTCCTTCCTCAGCCCGCTTAGTGCCGCTAAGCTCTAGCCTCCAGCTAGGGCCTCACGCCGGCCCACCTTTTAGCCCAGGGTTGATCCCCAGGCTCGCCTGGGGTTATAACTAGGTCTGTAATGGAGGTTACGGTATTCCCCGCCCTGGAATGCTATACTGGGGCTAAAGGAGGCCGAAGATGATGATCCCAAGAACAGTTCCAAGATTCGAAGGTGCACGGTGGCTGTGCATCTTCTTGAGCCTTTTGGCCCTCTTCACCCTGACTCTGCCGGCCTTAGGGCAGCAGAACCTCTACTTCTCGGTGAAGCAGGGCACGGAGACCTATCCCTTGACCCCGCTGGAGCGGGCCGGACCGGTGCAAGAGTTCTATAACTATACAAATGATGAGTCCCATACCGGCCTAGAGGTGGAGCAGCACAGTATCCTCTTCCTCTACAAGGACACCACAACCAATGAGCTCTATCTCGTGATGATCCACGACAAGCCGGGCGATACCGTCGGCGGAGAGGTCGAGTTCTCCTTCGCCGGGCTCCCCGCGACGGCGACGACCGTGATTCGGGATGACCCTGGCCCTGACACCTGGGAGTGGACCCCCCCGACGGCTAGGGTCCACTGGCGCTGGGAGCCGATCCACAACGACGGCGTGGTGATCGGCGGGCTGGGGCAGGAATTCTCGATCACGATCACCCCGAACTTCATCAGCAATATCACGGAGTGGGATCTCGTCACCGGGACCATCGCTAACCCGATCTATACAAAGCTTGCCAGCCTCACCCAGCCGATCACTATCACCGCGACGACCAACATCCCTCCCACTGCCAGCTTCACCTTCTCCCCAACGGTGATCAGCGTCGGCCAGGCGGTGAGCTTCGATGCCTCTGGCTCCCGCGATCCTGATGGGACGATCACCCGCTACGATTGGGACTTCGGGGACGGGGCGACCGCCAGTGGGGTGACCGTGAGCCATACCTACACTAGAGCTGGGAACTACCTCGTCTCACTGACCGTCACTGACAATCAGGGTGCGACGAACACGGCCACTAGGACGATCACCGTCTCCGAGGCCGTCGTCACCGCCACGAGGGCCATCTCCACCCCGGCAGTCCTCCCCGGCTCGACCTTCCGCGTGGTCGTGGAGATCTCGACCTCCACGGCGATCGAGGGGCTCGGCCTGGACGAGGACCTCCCCGGCGGATGGGAGGTCAACCCGATCGATAACGCCGGAGCGGCCTTCAAGCGGGCCGGGACCCAGTGGATCTGGGCCAGGACGATCCGGGCCGGCGAGGTCCTCCGCGTGATCTATGATGTTAAGGTCCCAGAGGAGACGGTGAGCGGCTCCCTCCCGGTGAAGGAGTGCATCACCGGGAAGATCGACAGTGCCGCTCCGGCCTTCACCAAGGAAGTCCAGGGCGACTCCTGCCTCAAGCTCGATCGCTGCCTCCCGATCACCGTCGCGATCGCCCACCTCGTCCCGGAGACGGAGGCGGTCGACCTCACCCTCTCCAACGATGTCACCGCGGAGGAGCTCCAGAAGGCGATCCACTACTGGCTGGAGGACGAGCCGGTCCCCGAGACCTGCGGGGCGCTGATCGACCTGGAGACACTCAAGGTCCTCATCGCCTACCAGCTCAAGTGCATCCAGATCGACGAGCCGCTCCCCAAGGAGCCCTCGAATCGGGCCGTGACCGTCACGAGGAAGATCCTCACCCCATTCCCATTCCATCAACTCTATCTCCCGGCCTATCGGGGGAACATCTTCCGGGTGATGCTCACGATCGAGGTCCATGAGGACCTCCACGGGCTGGGGATCGATGAGAACATCCCCCAGGACTGGCAGGTCAGGCTCCTGGACAACGGGGGCGGGATCTTCAAGGAGTCCGAGGTCCAGTGGGTCTTCCCCGAGAAGCTCCTCGCTGGGACAGTCAAGACGATCACTTACGAGGTGACCGTGCCGGTCGACCTCTACTGCGTCGGGTGCGAGTGCAAGCTCGATGTGTTCAACTTGAGCGGCGTCGCCGACAGCATGAACCCCCAGTTCGATTTGGGGATCGGCGGAGATACGGAGGTCGTGATCGCCAAGTGCCTCTCGATCCCCGTAGCGATCGCCTACCTCGATGTCGAGACGAACACGATCGATGCCACGCTCTCGAGCAAGATCACCTTCGACCAGATCCAAGCGGCGATCGCCTTCTGGCTGGAGGACGAGCCGGTCCCCGGGACCTGCGGGAAGACGATCGACTTCGAGACGATGAAGCTCCTCATCGCCTACTGGCTCACCGACACCCCTGTGGACCTGCCACTGGGGACGCAGCCTGATGCTCCCTGATTGAAGGGACCACGAAGGGAAAGGAGGTAAGGAGTATGAAAGGCTTGAGAGGCATGGTTGCTGGAGCCATCATTGCCCTGTGCATCTGGGGCCTCATGAGCGGTCAGGCCCAGCAACCCTCCCCCCTCATCGGGGTGGAGCAGCAGCTATCTCCTAAAGAGATCTACTTCCGCAGCGCTGGTGAGCCGGATCGCGCGGTGGTGACCCTGGCTCTCCGCGCCCTGCGCAGTCAGCCCTTCCCGCTGGACCTAGTCCTGGTCGTGGATCGCTCAGCCAGCTCGGATATCATCGCCGTGCGGAAGATCGGGAAGGAGATCTTGAGCCGGCTCGGCCGGGAGGATCGCGTGGCCCTCGTCTCCTTCGCCGATAAGGCGAGCCTTGAGGTCGAGCTGACCTTTGATGAGGCCCGTGTGGCTGCCCGGCTCGACCAGTTGCAGAACATGGGGAAGACCGGGCTGGGGGAGGGCCTGGCTGAGGCCAACCGCGAGCTGCTCGAGCGTGGCCGCGAGGAGGCCGTCCTGGTCGAGATCCTCCTGGCCGATGGCTCGAGCAATACCGGGCGAGCGCCCTTGCCTCAAGCTGAGATCGCCGCTCGGAATGGGATCGTGATCCATGTGCTCGGGATCGGGCGATATCTCGAGGCCGACCTGGCCCAGATCGCCTCCATGACCGGTGGGCTCTTCTTCACCAAGTATGATGGCGAGGTCGTCGGGAAGATCTTTGCGGCCCTTTATCGTGACCTCGTCGGGACCGGGCTTGTGATCACCAGGACCCTGGCCGCGGGGTTCACCTATGAGAGGGCCCTTCAAAACCCTCCGAGCCGGATCACCAGTGGCAATGGCCTTACCACCCTGGAATGGAGCTTGGCGGAGTTGGCGGTCGGGGCGAGTTGGACCGCCTCCTTCGAGGTCAGCTATGCCCCAGCAGTCGAGGGGCGGAAGCTCCTGGAGGTCGATAGCGCCCCCGGCTCGGTGAGCTTCACTGACTTTCGCCATCGCCAACAGGAGCTTGAGCTCCCCGTTCTAGCGGTTACCGTCCGCGGGCCGAACCGGCCCCCGATGGCCGATTTCTCGTTCGCCCCACAGGCCCCGAGCATGAGGGATGAGGTCTGCTTCACCGACCTCTCCAGCGATCCTGAGGGGAGGCTCACCTCCTGGAGCTGGGACTTCGGGGATGGGACCGGCTCGACGGAGCAGAACCCCTGCCACCGCTATGGTCGGGATGGGGCCTATCAGGTGACCCTGACCGTCACAGATGATGAGGAAGCTTCGGCTACCGCGGCGAGAGTGGTGACCGTCTTTACAGTCAAGGCCAGTGTCACCCGCGAGATCAACACCTATCTCCATGTCGACAAGACCCTTCCGGGGGAGACCTTCCGCGTGACAGTAAAGATCGAGATAAATATGGACCTCAACGGGCTGGGGCTCGATGAGGATCTCCCCGAGGGCTGGACAGTCACCCCGGTCGAGAATGCCGAGGCGACCTATCACGAGAAGGCGATCCAGTGGCTCTTCGTCGGGAAGATCCCGGCCGGGACGACCAAGACGGTCATCTATGATGTGACCGTCCCGGCCAATACGGCCCTCAAGATCTACAATCTCACCGGGAAGATCAACAGCGCCTCGCCGGCCTTCGAGCTGGCGGTGGAAGGCGAGGGCCAGGTGGAGATCGTCGACCGGCTCCCGATCAGTTGGGTGGTCTCCCGCTGGGATACTGAGAATGATCGGTTCAATATCCAGCTCGGAGACAAGATCTCCTTCGAGCAGGTCCAGCAAGCCGTCGCCTGGTGGCTCGAGGGGAAGATCGTCGAGCACACCGGCGGGGCGGTGATCAACCTCCAGACGATCCTGGAGTTGGTCGCCTACTGGCTGACCGATACACCGGTCTATGAGCCGTTACCCTAGTAGGAGGGAGAAGTTGGTCAAGTTCCTCCGGCTTGCATCGGTCCTCTTGCTCGGAGCCCTGCTAGGGCTGGCCAGCTACGCCGGTGCCGGCTCGAATAGGCCACCTCAGGCGAGCTTCACCTACTCCCCTGCTGCACCGACGATCAACGACCTCATCGCCTTCGACGGCTCAGGCTCGAGCGACCCCGACGGCCGGATCGTCCTCTATGAGTGGGACTTCGACGGCAATGGGAGCTATGAGCAGAGCCTGAGCGCCCCGGCGACCGCCTGGCTCTACGACGAGCCCGGGAGGTATCGCGTCTCCTTGCGGGTCACGGATAACAGCGGGGCTGCGGCCGTCGAGGGAGCGGAGGTCCAGGTCGGCGATGCCCCCGTCGTTGTCCGCCAGAGCATCGTTACACCGCTTGAGGGGAACAAGGCCCTCCCGGGCGATTGGCTCAGGGTGACGGTCGAGATCGCTTTCCGCGCGACGGTCAAAGGGCCAGGGCTGGCGATCCAGCCACCTGTTGGCTGGCGGCTCAAGGGTGTAGACAACGGCGGCGCGGCGAACGCCGAGCCACATTTCGACTCGCAGAGAGGCGAGTATCAATGGCTTTGGGCTACCGAGGCCTCCTTTGGGGATCGGTTGAGGGTCATCTGTGAAGTGCAGGTTCCGGAGAATGCGCCGCGGGGCCTCTACAAGATCGGGGGCTTCGTGAGCAGCTTCTCCCCGCGCTTCAAGATCCCGATCCCCCAAACCATCGAGGTGCAGGTCCTCTAGTCTATCCGGCCTGCATCCTCTCCTTAAGATGGGGGGAGGGCCCCGACCACGATCGGGGCCCTCCCTTTTCTCGTTTGCTCATCCTGCCCCGATTTGTTATCCTTTGCAAGGGTATGGAGGAGGGAGAAGATGCGCAAGCTACGGGCGGAAGAGCTGCGGCGACGCTGTGACCCGGGGATTTTCGACTTCCAGACCACAGCGGAGCTCGAGCCGCTCCGGGAGGTCATCAGCCAGGAGCGGGCGATCGAGGCCCTGGAATGTGGGCTGGGGATAAAAGATCCCCGCTATAACATCTATGTCGCCGGCGGGCCTGGGACGGGGAAGATGTCGATCGTCCGCTCCTATCTCGAGCGGGTGAGCGCTAAGGAGCCCCGCCCACCAGATCTCTGCTATGTCCATAATTTCGAGGACCCCTATACCCCGCGCTACCTTCCCCTCCAGCCGGGGAAGGGGGTTCGACTGAAGGCGGACATGGGGAAGCTCATCGAGCTATTGAAGAGGGATATCCCCACAGCCTTCAAGAGCGAGGCGTATCAAGAGCGGAAACGCGCGATCGATGAGGCGATCAACCGGGAGAGGGATGGGCTCTTCAGTGAACTCGAGCGGCAGGCCCAAAAGCTGGGCTTCGCTCTCCAGCGGACCCCGATCGGGATCAATACGATCCCGCTGCTCGAGGGTAAGCCGATGAGCGAGGAGCAGTATAAGCGCCTGAGCCAGGAGGAGCGGCTAGCCCTCGAAGAGCGCCACCGCCAGGTCCGGCTCCAGATCGAGGAGACGATCCGCCGGGCCGGGGGGCTCGAGGAGGAGAGGGCCCGGCTCATCGAGGAGCTCAACCGGGAAGTGGCGGCCTTCGCCGTCGAGCCGAAGATCGCTGCCCTCAAGGAGGCTTATGGCGAGGAACCCCGCGTCGCGGAGTTCCTCGATCAAGTGAAGGCAGACATCTTAGCGAACCTGGGGCTCTTCCTCAGCGAGGAGGGCGATAGCAGTGAGGAGCTCAAGCGATATGATGTCAATGTCTTGGTAGACAACTCTAAGCTCGAAGGGGCCCCAGTGATCGTCGAGGACAACGCCACTTACCCCAACCTCTTCGGGAAGGTCGAGCGCCGGGCCCAGATGGGGGTCCTCACCACTGACTTCACGATGATCCGGCCCGGCTCGCTCCACCGGGCCAATGGGGGCTACCTGGTGCTCAACGCCAACAACCTCTTCCGGAACCCTCTCTCCTGGGAGGCGCTCAAGGTCGCGCTCAAGTCGG
>JBBIJD010000026.1:0-22011 GCA_037446135.1 Candidatus Fraserbacteria bacterium | reverse complement strand
CCGCTATCGGATCATCATCAAGGACGAGGAGCGGCTGAGGGAGAAGAGCCGGGCCATCTAGCCTCCAGTCTAACCTTAGCCCGAAAGCCCCTGTCGAGCGGCAATTTGGCCTTCCACCAGACTAGATTTGACGCCCTCACCTGGGCGATGCTACTATCCCTGCCAGAATAGGGCTTCGCACGCTCTTTGAGTAAGCCCCAGATAAATAAGGAGGAAGAGAATGGACTCCTGGGCAAGGATCGCCGCTCTCCGCCGGCTCATCAGGGATGAGGGGCTCGAGGCCTTCGTGATCATCAATATCGAGGGCTCCGATAGCCTTAACCTACGGTATCTTACCGGCTTCTCCGGGACCTCCGGGGGCCTGATCATCACCCAAACCGAGGAACTCCTCTTGACCGATTCGCGCTATACTGAGCGGGCCAAGACCGAGACACCCCAGGTCCAGATCCGCGAACTGAAGGGGAACTGGGCCGAGCGGCTGAGCGAGGAGCTGAAAGCTCTGGGGATAAAGCGGCTCGGGCTCAACTCCCACACCATCAGCCTCCACGACTTCAACCTCCTCAAGGAGAAGGCCCCCGAAGTCGAGTTGGTCCCCCTCGAGGGGCCGGTGGAGCGGCTCCGGCTGAGGAAGGAAGAGGAGGAGATCTCATTGATCAAGAGGGCCGCCGAGCTGACCGATCGGGCCTTCGAGCATGCCCTGGAGATCGTCCGGCCGGGCCTGACCGAGAGAGAGGTTGCCTGGGAACTGGAGAAATTCATGCATGAGAATGGTGCCGATGGCCCTGCCTTTCCCTTCATCATCGCCACGGGGAGCAACAGCGCCCTCCCGCACGCGACCCCCGGGGAGCGGGAGATCAAGAGGGGAGAGCTCCTCCTGCTCGATATCGGGGCAAGATTCGCGGGCTACTGCGCCGACCTCACCAGGATGATCGCGATCGGGAGGCCATCGAAGCGGCAGATCGAGATCTATGAGCTGGTCCGACGGGCCCAAGAGGCGGCCCTTTCGGGGATCAAGCCCGGGATGAACGGGCTCAAGGCCGATAAATTAGCCCGAGAGGTGATCCAGAGAGCAGGCTTCGGCGAGGCCTTCGGCCACGGCCTGGGCCACGGGGTCGGCCTAGCGATCCACGAAGGGCCGCGGCTCTCACCCCTCGCTGATCCGAAGAAGGACATCCTTGAGCCGGGGATGGTCGTGACCATCGAGCCGGGGATCTACCTTGTGGGGGAATTCGGGGTTCGGATCGAGGACTTAACGGTCGTCCGCGACGGCGGGCTGGAGGTCCTGAGCGGCGCGCCGAAGGAGCTCCGCACGGTTTAGCTAGCTAGAACTCGATCCCACCGCCGATGAGCAGCCCCCGCCGGCTATGATAGCCGAGCTCGAGGAAGAGCTCCTCCCACCTGAAGGCAAGCCCCCCGAGGGCAGTGAAGTGATTCTCGCTCGTCCGATACCCATTCGGCTTGATCGTGATGTCCTGGGGGAGAGAGCTTTCCCTCCCGGCAGGGCTGGCGAGGTGGACCCGCTCCTGGACGGCCAGACCCCCTCCCAGGGCCAGGGCCAGCCCCTTCCGAAGTGGCAGGGCCAGCTTCAGGTAGAACTCCATCTCCGGGCCGGAGTTATAGACCCGCTCGTCCGGCCAGGGCGCTAAAGGCGGCTCGACCTCGTAGTATTCCGGGACTCGCTCACCAGTGAAGCGGGCTGCAGTCCCCAGCCAGAACCAGGAGAGGAGCTTGACCTCCATCCCCAGGCTCCCCCAGTCGAGGCCGAGGTTCAACCCCAAGCCGAGCAAGCGGAACTCCCCGCTCCCCCCACCAGGCTCTGGCGGGGGCGAGGGCGGAAGAAGGACGGTTGCCTCAAGCCGGGCCGCGAGCTCCTCAACCTCGCTCCTCTCAAGATAGAGCCGCTTTGCCCAGCTTTGGTAGCCCTCCTTCTCCAGGACGACCCGCACGAACCCCGGCCTGACGCTCGTCGCTAAGGGTGTGACACCCGCGGCCCGCCCATTGAGATAGACCTTCGCACCACTCGGCTCGGAGGTGACTATGAGCCAGGCCCGCCCCGGCTCGAGGAGATAGAAGCTCGCCCAGGCCGCGGCCCACTCCCCCGGAGAGAGCCCCTGGACTACCCTCTCTAGGTCGTGCTTCAGCTCAACTGGCTCAGCCCCGATCGAGGGGAAAGGAGTCTCTTCAGAGGCGCCCTCGGGGAGGACGAGGGACTGGATCGGCTTAGTGCTGGCGATGGCCTGGAGGTATTCCAGCCCCGGGGAGCCCTCGACGACGAGGCTATAGCGCCTATCGGGGATGGAGTATCGCCCGGCTGAGAGGAAGTTCTCCGGCTGGAAGGCGTTCGGGAAGAGCAGGGTCACTTTCCCTTCAGTCGAGATGTCATAGATATAGACATAGCAATCCTTGGTGATGCTGAAGTGGACCTCCAGCCTCTCCCCGGGCTCATAGGCCTTCTTATCGAGCCAGATCTCGAGCGAAAGCCCCTCGCCCTCCGCCTCGCCCGGGCCGGTGATCACGACTTCAGGCAAAGGTGAGGACGAGGGCTGCTCGCTCTTGACCTCGACCGCGCCCGCCGTCAGCCCGAGCCCGAGCGAAAAGAGCACCAGCAGGCAAAGGACTAAGGTGAAGAGAGCGCGCTTGTTCATGTATGTCGTCATAGCAGCCTTGGCATCCTGATCCCGCGCTCACGGGCCACTCGGATCGCCTTCTCGTAGCCGGCATCGGCGTGGCGCACCACCCCCAGCCCGGGGTCGACCGTCAGGACCCGCTCGAGGCGGCGAGCCGCCTCTTTCGTCCCATCGGCCACGATCACCATCCCCGCATGGATCGACTTCCCGATCCCCACCCCTCCGCCGTGGTGGACCGCCACCCAAGTCGCCCCGGCCACGGCATTCAGCAGGGCATTCAGGATCGGCCAGTCGGCGATCGCATCGCTCCCGTCTCTCATCCCCTCGGTCTCCCGGTAAGGCGAGGCCACGCTCCCCGCGTCGAGGTGGTCCCGCCCGATCACGATCGGGGCCTTCACCTCTCCAGACCTCACCAGCTCATTGAAGGCCAGGCCAGCTTTGGCCCGCTCCCCATACCCCAGCCAGCAGATCCGCGCCGGGAGCCCCTGGAAATGGACCCTCTCCTCGGCCATCCTGATCCAGCGGTGGAGGGCCTCGTCCTCGGGGAAGAGCTCGAGGATCGCCTCATCAGTCCGGTAGATGTCCTCTGGATCGCCGGAGAGGGCCACCCACCTGAAGGGCCCCTTCCCCTCGCAGAACATCGGTCGGATGAAGGCCTGGACGAACCCCGGGAAGGCGCTGAGAGCGCCCTTCAACCCCCCTTTCTCCGCCTGGCCGCGGATGTTGTTCCCGTAGTCGAAGACCATTGCTCCAAGCCGCTTGAATTCGATCATCGCCTGGACATGGCGGACCATCGACTCGTAGGCTAAGCGGATGTAGCGGTCGGAATCGGCCTTCCTCAGATCGAGGGCCTCCTGGTAGCTCATCCCCCCAGGGACGTAGCCGTTTAGCTCGTCGTGGGCCGCGGTCTGGTCGGTCACCACATCCGGGACGATCCCGCGCCGGACTAGCTCGGGGTAGACATCGGCGGCATTCCCCAATAGCCCGACCGAGAGGGGCTTTCCCTGGGCCTTGTGCCGGAAGACCAGCTCCAGGGCCTCATCCAGGTCGGCGGTCCAGGTGTCGAGATAACCGGTCTTGAGCCGACGCTCGATCTTGGCCGGATTGACCTCTACGATCAGCCCGACCCCCTCGTTCATGGTGATCGCCAGGGGCTGAGCCCCGCCCATCTCCCCAAGCCCGGCGGTGAGGACGAACTTCCCCTTCAAGGAGGCGCGCCTCCCAGCGAAGTGTTGTCTCGCCGCCTCCGCCAGGGTCTCGTAGGTCCCCTGCAGGATCCCTTGGGTCCCGATGTAGATCCAGCTCCCGGCGGTCATCTGCCCGAACATCGTCAGCCCGAGCCGCTCCAGCTCCCGGAACTTCTCCCAGGTGGCCCAGTCCGGGACCAAAAGGGCGTTGGCGATCAGGACCCGCGGGGCATCCTCATGGGTCCGGAAGATCGCCACCGGCCTCCCGGATTGGACCACCAGGGTCTCATCATTCTCCAGCTCCTTGAGGGCCGCGACGATCGCAAAGAAGTCCTCCCAGGAGCGAGCGGCCTTCCCCGTCCCGCCGTAGACGATCAGGTTCGCGGGATCGCCGGCCACCTCGGGGTCGAGGTTGTTCATCAGCATCCTCAGGGCCGCCTCCTGGAGCCAACCCTTGCACTGGAGCTCCGTCCCCCGCGGGGCACGGATCTCCCGAACCTCAGAGATGCTTCTCGCCATAATCCCTCTCCTCCTGGCCCCATTATATTTGAGCTGAGAGGGAAAGCAAGCAAAGGGCCGGGCCTGATGGCCCGGCCCCGCTGGGAATGGGGATGAGGGAACTAATCTAGACTAGAATTCGAGCGCCAGGCCGAGGAGGATCGCCATCCCCCTCAGGCTCCGGACACGCAACTCACCGAGCAGGAGGAGCGGGGGAAGGGAGAACTCGACCCCGGCCAGCCCTTCGGGGATGAGAGTGAGCCCCCCGCCGCCCTCGTGGAGCGGCCCCAGCTCCAAGGCGATCCCTCCCCCGGTGAAGGGGATGAGGGCCGAACCGTCTAGGGGGAACCTGGTCAAGAGGAGCTTGGCGTCCAAGCTGATGCTCCTCAGGTCTAAGCCGAGGCCTCCTTCGAGGATCGCCGTCAACCCCTCTACGCCGAGGAAGTCGCTCACCCGCAGGAAGCCAAAGGCCTGGTCGAAACCGAACTCCACCAGGGGATAGAGGGCCAGCTTCACTCCCAGCCCGAGCCCCTTGGCCACTCCCACGCATGAAAGCCGAGGGATGAGGCAAACCAAGAGGGCCAGAAGCAAAGCCAGAACCGCTGCCTTCCGCATCCCGCTCCTCCTCTCGCCGTCTCCTCCCTATCTACTCCCTGGGCTGACCTCATGAAAGGAGCCCCGCCAGGTCGAGTGCGGACCTCCGTTACCCCCGCGGGGGATGTTTGCCCGGCCCGGCGCAATCTGCTATATTCCCCCGATGATGGAGAAGATCCTCATCTGCAGCGCCTGGCCCTACGCCTCCGGAGTCCCCCACTTGGGGAACCTCATCGGCTCACTCCTCTCCGGGGATGTCTTCCTCCGCTATTACCGGCTGAAGGGGCACGAGGCCCTCCATGTAAGCGGCTCCGACACACATGGGACCCACATCGAGTATGAGGCCTTCAAGCGAGGGATCAGCCCGAAGGAGCTCTCTTCCAAAGTCCATGAGCAGATCCTCGAGATCCTCAAGGGCTTCGAGATCGAGATGTTCTATACAACCACGGAGAGCCCCACCCATTACCGGTTCGTCCGCGAGATCTACCGCAAGATGGAGGCGAACGGCTATATCTTCTCCCAAGAGGAGGAGCGGGCCTTCTGTGAGAACTGCCAGAAATTCCTAGCCGATCGGTTCATCCAGGGGCGCTGCCCGCGCTGTGGCTCCCCGAATGCCTATGGGAACCAATGCGACGACTGCGGGGCGCTCCTTGAGCCGGAGGAGCTCCTTGAGCCTAAGTGCCGGATCTGCGGCGCGAGCCAGATCATCTTCAAGAAGACGCGCAACTGGTATCTCGACCTCCCGAAGCTCGAACCGGCCCTCAAGGAGTTCATCGCCGCCCGCTCCTTCAGTGACAATGTGCGGAAGTTCACAGAGAACCTCCTGACGGGGGGGCTGAAACCCCGGGCAGTGACGCGCGATCTGGAGTGGGGGATCCCCGCCCCGTTCGCCGGTGCAGAGGGGAAGGTCCTCTATGTCTGGGCCGAGGCTGCCCTGGGGTATGTCTCGGCCACTGTCCAATGCTTCGAGGAGCAGGGCGATCCCGAGGGGTGGAAGAGCTTCTGGCTCACGGACGAGGTGCAACACATTTACACGCACGGCAAGGACAACATCCCCTTCCACACCATCTTCTTCCCCGCCCAACTCCTCGCCTCCCAGGAGGGGTATCACCTTCCTGACCAGATCTCAGCCACGGAATACTTGAATTGGATCGGGGGGGCCCAGTTCTCCAAGACCCGTGGGGTCGGGATCTACGGCGACGATGCCCTCGTGCTCCTCCCCGGGGTCTACTGGCGGTTTTACCTGCTCTATGCCCGTCCGGAGAAGAAGGATGTCGACTTCTCCTGGGAGGAGCTGGAGAAGGCGATCAACGGGATCTTCATCGACAATATCAGCAACCTCGTCAACCGGGTCATCGCCCTGGGGAACCGGCTTGCCGGGAGCGAGGTCACGGCCCGACCGGAGGAGAGGGTCCTCTCCGAGATCAGGAGGACCAAAGAGCAAGTGGAGCGGGAGATCGAGTCCGGCTCGCTCGCCCCGGCCCTCCGGCGGATCGCCGAGCTGGCTCTCTTCGGGAACCATTACTTCCAGGAGGAGCGGCCTTGGGAAGGAGGAAAGGAGGAGGCCCTCGCCAGCGGCCTCCAGCTCGCCAAGGCCTTAGCGATCTTGCTCGAGCCGTTCGTCCCCTCCTTCTCGAAGCGGGCCTATCGGCTCCTCAACCTGGACCGCCCCTCCCTCGCTGACGCCCTCAAGGTCGAGCCCTTCCGCCTCGGCCAGGCTGCACCGCTCTTGCAGAAGATTAAGGTCGAGGAGGTCAAGGCGCGGTATGAGGAGTTAACGCGGAGGCCGCGATGATTTTTAAGCCAGAGCGGCTCGCCCCCGATGGGCGGCCCCCTTGCAGGAGGGGAAGCCCTGTGGTAAAATTCGAGCATGGCCGAGGAGGACGGAATGTATGCGGTAATTGAAACGGCAGGGAGGCAATACCTCGTGGAAGAGGGTGAAGAACTGCTCCTCGAGCGGCTCCCCGCCGAGCCCGGTGCGACCGTTGACTTCACCAAGGTGCTCTTGATCGGCGGTGATGGGGGGATCAAGATCGGCCGGCCCTACCTCTCCGGGGCAAAGGTGGTCGGGAGGGTCCTCGAGGAGGTAAAGGGAGAGAAGGTGCGAATCTTCACTTATAAGTCGAAGACCCGCTACCGGAGGCGACTCGGCCACCGCCAGCGCTACACAAAGGCGAGGATCGAGGCGATCCAGGGATGATCGAGGTCGAGGTCTACCGCGATAGCTTAGGGAAGATCTGCGAGTTCCGCAGCCAAGGGGAGGCCTTCTCGGCCCAGCACCCCCTCCAGGTGAGCGTCGCGGCGCTCCTCCAGACGGCGATCATCGGCCTGGAGGACTACTTGAAGCTCGACCCCGAGGTGAAGGAGGAGGAGGGACAGCTCCAGTGCAAGCTGGAGCGGGAGACCTTCCTGAACCGGGAGATCGATGCGATCCTGGAGACGATGGTCCTGGGGTTGAGGGCCCTCGAACGGGACTATCCCGAGGCGCTCGAGGTCCGCGAGGTCGGGAGTGGAGTTAAGGTCTGAGTCTGACAGAGATGGCACATAAGTCGAGCAGCGGGAGCTCACGGAACGGGCGCGATTCCCCCGGGAAGTGCCTGGGCGTGAAGGAGTTCGGCGGAGAGCTGGTCAAGCCCGGCCAGATCCTCGTCCGGCAGCGAGGTGCGACCTTCCATCCCGGGCCGGGGGTAGGCCTGGGGAGGGATTACACCCTTTTTGCCCTCACCGGGGGCTTCGTCCGATTCCGCGGGCGAACAGTCAGTGTCTCATCCCAGAGGTAGCCTGCCTCCCAATGATCATCGCCCTAAGCCCCTCTCTATAAAAGGAGATGTTCATCGATGAGGCGAAGATCTATGTCCAAGGGGGGAAGGGCGGGGATGGTCTCATCAGCTTTCGGCGGGAGAAGTATCGTCCCAAGGGCGGCCCAGACGGGGGAGACGGGGGAAAGGGCGGGGATGTGATCCTCCGGGCGATGGCCGGGGTGAATACCCTCCTCCAGTTCCGAGACCAGATCCACTTCCGCGCTGAAGATGGTGTGGCCGGTGGACGGAATCGCCGAGCTGGCCGGCACGGCGCAGATCTCGTGATCACTGTCCCCGTAGGGACGGTGATCAAGAACCCCGAGACCGGGGAGGTCCTGGCCGATCTCGCTGCCGAAGGGGAGGAGTTCCGCGCCGCACGGGGCGGTGAAGGGGGCCGAGGGAATGCCCATTTTGCCGGCCCGACCCGTCAGGCCCCTAAGTTCTGTGAGCGGGGAGAGCCGGGCGAGGGGCGCTGGCTCAGGCTGGAGCTAAAACTCCTCGCCGATGTGGGGATCATCGGCTACCCCAATGTGGGGAAATCGACGCTCATCTCGGCCGTCTCTGCCGCCCGCCCGAAGATCGCGCCCTACCCATTCACAACCCTCGAGCCCCACCTAGGGGCAGTTCAAGTGGACTCTGAGCCCTTCGTGATCGTCGATATCCCCGGATTGATCGAGGGGGCCCATGAGAGGCGAGGGCTCGGCGATCGCTTCCTAAGGCATGTGGAGCGGGCACGGCTCCTCCTCCATCTCTTGGACATCTCGGGGAGCGAGGGGCGCGACCCGCTAGAAGACTACAAGAAGATTAACGATGAGCTCTCGGCCTTCTCTCCAGCCCTGGCTGAGAGGCCTCAGATCGTCGCGGGGAACAAGGCCGACCTCTTGAGCCCGGCGGAGCTGGCCGCGGTCGTCGGGCGGTTCGCCGAGAGGGGGATCGAGCTCCACCCGATCTCTGCCCTCAAAGGCACCGGGGTGCGTGAGCTAATGGCCCACTGCTACCGGAGACTCCAGGGGTTGAAGGCCAAGGAGGGCGCGGCCCGGCCGCCTCTTGGCACGCCACTCCGGCGGGTCTATCGCCTCCCAGAGAGGCCGGAGCTCCTCATCACGAAGGAAGGGGAGAGGTTCATCGTCAAGGGAGAGCGGGTCCGGCGGCTCGGCCGACTGAAGATCCAAGACCGCTCCGGGCTGGACTACCTCCAGGAGGAGCTAGAGCGGCTGGGGGTCCTCCAGGAGCTCCGGAGGCGGGGACTCGAGAATGGCGATCTAGTCGAGGTAGAGGGGCTAGCGCTCGAGTTTCGCCGGAGCTTGACAGGGGAGGGCTCATTTGCTATCTTTAGCACTGAACCTGGGAGAGGGAGGTAGGAGATCGCAAACCAGAGGGTTCGCAAGAACGAAGAGATCAAGGTCAGAGAGGTCCGACTGATCGACGAGCAGGGGAACCAAGTGGGGGTCCTTCCCATCGAGGAGGCCCTCCGCCGGGCTAGGGAGAAGGGGCTGGACCTAGTAGAGGTAGCGCCGCAGGCTAACCCGGTGGTCTGTAAGATCATCGACTTCGGGAAGTATCTCTACGCCCGAGAGAAACGGGAGAAGAAGAAGCAACGACCACGCCAACTGAAGGAGATCCGCTTGAGTATGCGGATCGATGATCATGATCTGGAGACGAAGCTCCGCCAGATCAGGAAGTTCCTCGAGGATGGCTGTAAGGTCCGGATCACGGTCTTCTTCCGGGGGCGGGAGATCGTGCATATGGATCGTGGCCGGGAGTTGCTGGAGCGGATCAGCGCGATCTTGAGCGATGCCTCCAAGGTCGACCAGCCCCCGACGGAGAAGGGGCGGGCGCTCCAGATGCTCCTCGTGCCCCAGGGCGGGAAAGGGAAGAGAGATGAAGGAGAAGAGCCATAGAGGTGTGGCTAAGCGGATCAAGGTGACGGCCCACGGGCGGCTCTTCGCCGCGCGGGTGGGCTACCAGCATAAGCGGGTGAAGAAGCGGGCGAGCCGGAAGCGCCAGGCCCGGCGGGGCTTAGAGATCCTCAGCGGGGACCGGAAGAAGCTCAAGCGGCTCCTGGCCGCCTAGACTAAGGAGGAGGAGAGATGCGCATCAAGGGTGGCATCCGGCACATGCAGCGGCGGCGGAAGTTCCTCAAGCTCGCAAAGGGCTTCCGCGGGATGCGCCATAGCTCCCACAAGATCGCGAAACAGGCGGTAATGAAGGCCCTGCGGAATGCCTACATCGGTCGGCGGCTCAAGAAGCGAGACTTCCGTCGGCTCTGGGAGATCAGGATCAACGCCGCGGCCCGCCAGCATGGCCTCTCCTATTCCAAGTTCATACATGGCCTAAAGGAGGCAGGTATCCAACTGAACCGGAAAATGCTCGCCGAGGTTGCCGTCCGGGATGGGGCGGCCTTCGCCGAGCTGGTTAAGCTCGCCAAGGGCTCCTAGCCTGGGCTAGTCTGACTGGGGCTCGATCTTCCAAGAAAGGCAGCTCGGCCCGAACCCTTTCGACCTCCTTAAAGTCGAGTTGGACCTTCAAGATCTCCTCGGACTCACCGGCCTCCCCTAAGACCTCCCCTTTGGGTGAGACGACGAGGCTCTGGCCGCCGTATCTCGGGCCGGCGGCATTGCAGCCCAAGAGGAAGCATTGATTCTCCAAGGCCCGAGCCCGGGCCAAGAGCTGCCAGTGCTCGATCCTGGCCAAAGGCCAGGCGGCGGGGATGAGGAAAGCTATAGCTCCTTGATCGAGCTGGGCGCGGTAGAGCTCAGGGAACCGGAGGTCATAGCAGATCGAGAGGCCGAGGGCCCCCAGCCCCGTCTGGGCTACCACGACCCGGTCCCCGGGGGTCAGGAGATCCTTCTCCTTCGAGCGGTAGCCGAAGAGGTGGATCTTCCGGTAAGCGGCGATCCTCTCCCCTTGAGGGCCGAGGAGGACGCTCGTATTGCAGAGCTTCCCTTTATCTTCCTCGATGATGCTCCCGGCTAGGATGTAAGCTCCCAGCTCCTTCGCCTTGGCCGCGAGCGCGGTGAGCGTCGACCCGAGGAGCGGCTCGCTCCCAGCTCGGTAGCGCTCGAACCCCAGATAATCGACATTCCATAACTCCGGGAGCAGGACCAGCCCGGCCCCCTTGCATCGGTCGAGCGCCTCAATTGCCCGAGCCAGCCGGGCCTCCCGCGAAGTATCGAGCTGGATGAGGGCGACCTCGATCATCTCGGGGTGAAGCGGTTGGTGATCGGGAGCCGGCGATCCTTCCCGAAGGCCCGAGGGGTGATCCTGATCCCCGGCGGGCTCTGCCGCCTCTTATATTCATTCTTGTCCACCAGCTCGATTACTCTCCGCACAGTCTCCTCCGGGAAGCCCAGTTCGATGATCTCCCGCAAGCCACGGTCCTCCTCGACATAGGCCTTCAAGATCTGATCGAGGACCGCATATGGGGCCGGGAGGTCGGCCTCATCTTTCTGATTTGGGCGGAGCTCGGCTGAGGGGGGCTTCTCCAAGACCCGGGCGGGGATCACTGGCGAGATGGTGTTCCGATAGCGCGCGAGCCGGTAGACCAGCGTCTTTGGGACATCCTTGAGGACGGCGAACCCACCAGCCATGTCCCCGTAGAGCGTCGTATACCCCAGAGAGAGCTCACTCTTATTCCCCGTGTTCAGGACGAGCCAGCCGAACTTGTTGGAGAGGGCCATCAAAATATTCCCCCTGATCCGGGCCTGGAGGTTCTCCTCCGCCACCCCGGGCTTCGTCCCGGAGAACGGCTCAGCCAGCATTTCCAGGTAGGCCTGATAGGTCTCGTCGATCCCGATCGAGAGGAGCTTGATCCCCAGGTTCGCGGCCACCGCCTCAGCGTCCTCCCGGCTCGCTCGAGAGGTGAAAGACGAGGGCATGAAGACCCCGACCACATTCTCCTTGCCGAGGGCGTCGGCGGCGATCGCGGCCACCAGGGCCGAGTCGATCCCCCCGGAGAGGCCGAGGACGGCCTTCGTGAACCCGTTCTTCCTTGCATAGTCCCGCGTCCCCAGCATGAGGGCCCGATAGGCCTCCTCTTCCGAGACCAACTCTGATTCGATCTGTGGGATGAGTGGCCGTCGCTCCCGAGAGCGAGGCCGCTGGAGGTCCAGCTCCACCAGTCGGAGGTCGACCCCCTCAAGGCTATAGCCGAGCCGCTCCTTCCTCCGACGAGGGTCGTGGAGCCGCCGGTTGAAGACCCTCTCCAAGTCGAGGTCCGCGATCAAGAGGTCCTCCTCGAACTGTTTCCCCCTCGCCAGCAACTGGCCCTGCTCATCGAAGATCAAGCTCCGCCCATCGAAGACCAGCTCATCCTGGCCCCCGACGAGGTTGCAGAAGGCGACGATCGCCACCTGATCCGCGGCCCGGGCCGAGAGCATCCTCTCCCGCTCCGCTCCCCTCCCAAGGTAATAAGGTGAGGCAGCGATGTTGAGGGCCAATTGAGCGCCCCCACTGAGGGTCTGGAGCTTGGCCGGGCCGTCGGGATACCAGATGTCCTCGCATATAGTGACCCCGAAGGCGAGTGGGCCATCGCGGAAGACACTGGTCTCCCTCCCAGGGGCGAAGTAGCGGTCCTCATCGAAGACGGCGTAGTTGGGGAGGAAGACCTTCCGGTGGACCCCCGCGACTCGCCCCTCATGGATCACGGCAGCAGCGTTGTAGATATCCTGGTCCCGGTCGACGAACCCGAGGACCACGGTGATCCCCCTGATCTCCTTGACCAATTGCGCGAGCGCTTCCAAGTTGGCGGAGATGAAGCTCGGCTTCAACAGCAGGTCCTCTGGCGGGTAGCCGGTGAGGGCCAGCTCGGGGAAGGCCAGGAGCTCGACCCCCTCCTCCCCGGCCCGCGCGATATAGTCCTGGATCTTCCGGGCATTCCCCTCAAGGTCGCCGACCATGGGATTGATCTGGGCCAGGCCGATCCGTAGCCTCATGCCATCCTCCTACCTAATAGTATTGGAGATAGCGCTCGATCTCCCACTGACTCACTGCGCTATGGTATTCAGCTAGCTCTCGTTCCTTCGCTTCGAGGAACTTCTCCAGGATGTGCTCCCCCAGGGCCTGCTTGACCACTTCGTCCTGCTTCAGGGCCGAAAGGGCCTCCTCGAGGGACCTGGGGAGGGGCTCGATCTGCCGCTCTTGGCGCTCCTTCCGGCTCAACTCGAAGACATTCTCCTCCACCGGTGGAGGTGGCTCGATCTCCCTCTTGATCCCATCTAAGCCGCTGGCGAGGATCGCCGCATAGGCGAGGTAGGGGTTGGCGGAGGGGTCGGGGCTCCGGAGCTCGAGGCGGGTGGAGACCTCCGGGGTCTGGGAGGCCGGGACTCGGATCAGAGCCGAGCGATTGATCCTGGCCCAGCAGATGTTGACCGGGGCCTCGAAGCCCGGGACGAGCCGCTTGTAGGAGTTGACCAAGGGGTTCGCCAGGGCCGTGATCGCCCGGATATGGGCGATGAGCCCACCGAGGAAGTGGTAAGCCACCTCAGATAGGTTGTAACGGTCGGTAGGGTCGTAGAAGGCATTCTTCTCCCCCTGGAAGAGGGAGATATGGCTGTGCATCCCGCTCCCGTTGACCCCGACGATCGGCTTGGGCATGAAGGTGGCATAAAGTCCATGCGCGAGCGCAATCGTCTTCGTCACCTGCTTGAAGGTGATGATGTTATCGGCTGTCCTGAGGACATCGGTATAACGGAAGTCGATCTCATGCTGGGCCGGCGCGCACTCATGGTGGGCGGCCTCGACCTCGAAGCCCATGGCCGTGAGGGCATGGACGATCTCCTCCCTAGTCTCCTCGCCACGGTCGATCGGGAGGAGGTCGAAGTAACTCCCTTGGTCCTGGAGGGTCAGGGTCGGCCGCCCCTGCTCATCTAAGTAGAGGAGGAAGAACTCCGGCTCCGGCCCGACGCACATCCGATAGCCCGCCTCCTCCGCCGCCGCGACCGCCCGCTTCAGGCAGTAACGCGGATCGCCCTTGAACGGCTCGCCCGCGGGGGTGTAGACATCGCAGATCAGCCGGGCCGTCCGCTTCTCCTCCTTGCTCCAGGGATAGAGGGCGAAGCTCTCCGGATCGGGCCTAAGATACATATCCGACTCCGAGATCCGCACGAACCCCTCGATCGAGGAGCCGTCGAAGGAGATCCCCCCCTCGAGGACCTCCTCCAGGCGAGTGCTGGGGATCTCGACATTCTTGGGGATCCCCAGGATATCGGTGAACTGGAGCCGAATGGAGCTCACCCCCTGCTTGCGGACCTCCGCGAGCAAGCCCTCGGCCCCCTTCATCATCTCACCTCCCTTGCAATTTGTGGTCGAATTACTCCACTACTATAAGCGCTCCGGTCAAGGGCGGCAAGGAGGGGTGACGGCTGTCTTGCCATTCGCCCAAAGATCTGCTAAACTTGGAAAGCGACCGGCGGGACGGTCTGTGGACTTGACGGGATGTTATTTTGGATTTAAATTAGCTTGGTAGGGGGTGGGAGATGGCCACATTAAAGGATTTCCGCATCTTCAGTGACCTCAACCCCCGCGAGCTGGAGGAACTCGCGGGGCTGATCAAGCGGATCAAATACCGGGCCGAGGAGATCATCTTCCAGGAAGGGGCCCCGGCCTTCGGCTTCTACCTCATCTTCTCCGGGCGAGTGAAGCTAGTGAAGCGGACCTTGGGAGGGAAGAAGCAGATCCTCAAGATCGTCGGCCCTGGGGGGATCATCGGGAAGACAACCCTCTTCGATAAGGGCGTCCACATCGCCTATGCCAAGACCCTCGAGGACTCGGAGGTCGGGTTCATCGAGCGGGGGGACTTCTTCGACTTCCTCGTCCGCCATACCCCGGTGATCTTCCGGCTCTTCGAGCACCTCGCGACCGAGCTTAAGGCCCTCCAGTGCAAGCTGGCCGAGCGGAGTTACAACGGGAGCAAGGAGCGCTTGGCCCGGCTGATCCTGGCCGTCGGTGAGAGCGGGGTCGAGCTCTCGCGGACCGAACTGGCGGAGATCGCCGGGGTCTCTTCCAAGACGGCGATCCGGACCCTGGGAGAGCTGGAGGAGCGGGGCTTCATCGCCGTCGATGAGCGGAAGGTGACGATCCTCGACAAGAAGAGCCTCGAATCCCTGGCTGAGCCCTTCCCCGTCGCACTCGATGCGAACATCATCATCTAGCCCGGACAGAGGCTCTCTGGGGAGGGGACAAATGTCCTTCTTCCCCGCGGGAGAGGGGGACTAAGCTGGAGAGAGGGGCTGTGCATGCTCTTCGAGTAAGCAAAAGCCAGAGAGATGGGTAAGAGATTGCGGCGGCTTGGGGTGGGTCTGAGCCTCTATTCTTTGACGGCCTTGCTCCTCTTACTCCTCAACCCTCACAGCGCGGGGTTCATCTTCGCCCTCCTCTGCCTCCCCTTGGCTGCCAGCTCTTTCATCCTCGAGGTCGGCCTCCCCGGGGGGATCAGCCTCGGCCTCTTCACGGCCCTCCTAGCCCTCCCCTTCCTCAGTTTGAGCTACCTCTCTTGGCTCCTCCCACTGGCGCTCTTCTACGCCGCGATCAGCGCCGCGCTCGGGCTGGCCTGCCGTGAGAGGAGACGCGAAGCCACAGCTAAGGAGCGCGGCTTCCTCCTCGAGGAGCCATTCCAGCGCGCGACGAACATGGCCCTCATCATCACCCCTGAGGGGAAGATCCTGAGGAGCAACAACCGCGCGCAGCAGCTCCTGGGGAAGATAAGCGAGCTGAATGAGGTCCTCCAGCCTGAGGACCATAAAAGGGTCCAAGAGGAGCTAGAGCGGGCGCTGGCCCGCGGCGAGGCCGAGGGGATCCAGTTGAGGCTCGTCTCCAAAGCCCAAGAGGCCATCCCCGTCGAGCTGAGGGCGATCCGGATCGACCGGGACCATCTGGCCTTGGACCTCAAGGAGCTCGGCGAGCTCCTCGAGCTCAAGCGCCGGCTCCATGAGGCCGAGGCCCGCTATCGCTACCTCATCGAGGATGCCATCGATACCCTCAATTCAGGGATCATCCTCCTGGACAAGAACGGCCGGATCTTCTGGGCCAATGAGACTGTCGGCCGCCTCTTTTACATCAACCGGGACGAGCTGGTCGGGAAGGAGATCCGCAAGGCCCTCGCCCCCTGTCAGCCCTTCTTCGTCGAGCCGGGCTCATTCGACCGCATCACCTCCCCGAACGGCCAGGAGCGGTTCACCTTCACCCTCCGTGGGCGGGGGGAGGAACGGATCCTGGAGATGGTCCGGATCCCCGTCCAGACTGAGAAATATCACGGCGGCTGGATCAATCACTACATCGATATCACCGAGATCAAGAGATTGGAGGCCTCCCTCCGGGAGAAGACCCGCAGGCTCGAGGAGAGCAACAAGCGGCTGGAGGAGTTCAATCATGTCGTCTCTCACGACCTGAAGGGGCCGGTCCGGCGGATCGAGTCCTTTGCCCAGATCCTGCTCGAGGACTACCGCGAGAGGCTCGATGAGGAGGGGCTCGATTGCCTGACCCGGATCAAGAACCAAGCCCTCCGGATGACTAACCTGATCGACGACCTCCTGACCCTCGCGAGCATCGGGGCCAAGGAGGAGCCGCTCGAGGAGGTCCAGCTCGCCTCCGTTATCCAGGAGACGGTCGAGGGGCTCGACTTCATGCTCCAGGGGGTAAAGCTCGAGGTGGAACGGCCCCTGCCGACCGTCCTGGCCAACCGAACCAGGATGGGGCAGCTCTTCGCCAACCTCATCTCCAACGCCGTCAAGTATAATGATAAGGTCAAGAAGCTAGTCCAGATCGGCTGGGAGGAGGAGGACGGCTACTTCAAGTTCCATGTGCGGGACAATGGGATCGGGATCGAGAAGCAATACTGGGACAAGATCTTCGGCCTCTTCGAGGTCTTGCATCCCAATGGGGACTATGAGAGCACTGGGGCTGGGCTCTCGATCTGCAAGAGGATCGTCGAGAATTATGGCGGCTCGATCTGGGTGGAGTCGGAGCCCGGGAAGGGCTCAATATTCTACTTCACTATCCCCAAGAGGGCGAAGGTAGGTGAACCGCGATGAGATCGAAGAAATTGAAGATCCTGTTAGTCGAGGATGAGCCGGACGACATCAAGCTGACGGAGCGGGCGCTCTCACGGAGCAGCGTGAAGAGCGAGCTCTTCGTCGTCCGCGACGGCCAGGAGGCGCTCGACTTCCTCTATAAGCGCGGGAATTACGCCGATGCCCCCCGGCCGGACCTGATCTTCCTCGACTTGAAGCTCCCCAAGGTCAACGGCCATGAGGTCCTCTCCAAGATCAAGCAGGACGAGCGGCTCCGGAGGATCCCGGTGATCGTCCTCACGGTCTCCCGGAGCGAGGAGGACATGGTCAAGGCCTTCGACAGCGGGGCCTCGGGCTATATCCACAAGCCAGTGAGCTCGAGCGAGTTCATCAAGGTCGTCAACACCGTCCGAGATTACTGGGAGATCTCCGAGCTCCCCCCGGAGTGAGGGAAGGGGAGGGGGCTTTCACCGGATTTTCACCGGCTTTCCCCGCCTTTTGCACCTCGCGGCGGTTATAATCCCTTCCAGCAGCTCATTGAGAGGGGACAAGGGACAAGAGTCCTTTCCGCAAGCGACAGGATTGCGCCGGCGAGCGGACGGGCGTCCTTCAGCCGATCAATTGCGAGAGGATAGATTGAGGATGATGACCGCTCAAGTTCTGAAGGTTAGTCCGTGGCAAGGTGCCAGCCTTAATGGGTTTACAGCCCAGTGGACCAGGGTTTTGCCCAGCAGTCCTGCCAACCTCCTTCTGCTGGGATTTTTCCCCAGTCCAACTAAGGCCGGGGTTCGAATCCCCACGGGCGAGGGAAACCTAAACCCCTTCTGTGGTTGCTAACCTCATCAGGGCAGGCGGGACCCCTCCCGCCTGCCCGCCTGCCTCCCTCTTTCATTCAGCGGTCTAAGGCGAAGATCGAGCCGATATTGTTCCCAAAGACGATCTCTAAGCAGCCGTCCCCGTCGAGGTCCCCCAGTGCCGGGGAGGAGAAGACCTGCCCGCCACTGGGGAAGCGCCATTCTTCCCTGCCAGTCCGCCCATCGAGGCAGTAGAGCTTCCCGTCATGGGAGCCGATGAGGACCTCGAGCTGCCCATCCCCGTCGAGATCTCCCAAGGCGGGGGAGGACTCGACCTTCGTCCCAGTAGGGAAGGACCACTCCAGCTTCCCACTAAGGCCATCGATGGCATAGACTTTGGAGTCATTGCTCCCGAGCACGACCTCCGGGTGCCCGTCCCCGTCAAGGTCGCCCAAAGCGGGGGAGGACCTGATGAGATCGGGGATCGGAAAGGACCATCTCACTCGCCCGGTCAGGCCATCGAGGAGGTAGAGCCCTCGGTTGCTGACCCCGACCACGACCTCGAGCTTCCCGTCGCCATCGAGATCGCCGAGGGCCGGAGAGGAATGCTCGATGACCCCCCGTGGCTGAGCAAGGGGGACTTCAAACCGCCAGAGTTCCCGCCCGGAAGAGCCTTGCAAGGCATAGACCCTCACATCATCTCCGGCGATGACCACCTCGAGCCGACCATCGCCGTCGAGGTCCCCAACGGCCGGGGAGGAGATCGACCCGAGCTCCAGCGGGAAGACCCATCTAGGCCGACCAGTGAGACCATTGAGGGCATAAACCCTATCGGAGGCGATGACCACCTCAATCCGCCCGTCGCCGTCGAGGTCAGCCAGCGTCGGGGAGGACCAGACTCGAGCCCCGGTGGGATAAGACCATTCCAAAGCCCCGGTCCGGCCGCTCAGGGCATAGATGTTCTTATCATAAGAGCCGATGACGACCTCGAGAAGGCCGTCTCCATCGAGGTCCCCCAGCGCGGGCGAGGAGATCTCATAGGGCCCCGGGAGAGGGGACTCCCAGAGCTTGGCCCCTGTTGGGCCGGCAAGGGCATAGACCCCACCATAGGAGGCGGCGACTACTTCCATGATCCCATCCCCATCGAGGTCGCCGATCGCCGGAGAGGGCTCGGCCAGCCCGCGGACGAGGTATTCCCAGCGCTTGAGGGGCGAACTGATCTGCCCACTGCCTCGGGCCAGCCCGCTGTGGAGGGGATCATGGCGGAACATCGGCCAGTCGAACGGCCCGCGCGGCTCACTGGCAGCGGTCAGCGAGAGCAATACAAAGAGCAACAGGCTCAGCCCTGAGGCGAGCCACCTACTCATCTTGGGGGCACTCCAATTGCCCCTGGATGATCGCGTGATACCGGCCCTTCCCGCCATTCTCCCACTCCCACCAGACGAAGTGCTCTGCCAGGTACATCTGGGCGAGCGGCAGGACCGTGGCCTTTACCAGCTCAGAACTCTGGCTCCCGAACATCCACTTCTGCAACTGGAGCTTGAGCGGATCGAATAGATCTTGTTCGTGCGCGACCCTAAAGGCATACCAGGAACTATTGGGCTCCATTCTCCAAGCCTCGATCGCGCGGCGCACCAACAGCGTGGCCGCGGCCTGCCGGACTTCGGTCGAGACTCCTTCAATGAAGGTAAGCTGCTCCAACTCCTCCATACTCATCTGGGAGAGCCGCCGGCCCCGGACGAGGTAGTCCTCGAACCCTTGGGGGCGGTAACAAGTATTGATGTGCTCGCCTTGGCGGCCGGCTTGGAGGGCATTCCAAAGCTCATAGGCCCCATAAGTCTGGATCGCCTCCTGAGCCGGCCTGATCAACTCGTCCAATGGCCGGCCTAGGATGATGTAGCCAGCGACGAGGGCTAGAGCGTTCGCCTCCCTAAATTCCGGGGGCCAATCGCGGGTAGCCCGCTCGATTAGCCGCTCCGTGGAGAGCTTGTCCGCCCAAAGAAGTAGGGGGACAGCGAGCAGCAGAAATGCCAATAGGAAAGGGATTCTTAGCCAGCGTGGAGCCCTCCAGCTCATGATCGAAACCTCCTTGAACTATAGCTCGAAGGATCTACCCTCAAGCTGCGCCCTGGGGTTCACCTTGCCAGGTAAAATCTAATCGACCGCGGTTTTGCAGTCAAATGAATTGGCCCGCCGCCCGCCAGTTGACGCAAAGTTGACGATCGGTTGGCGAATCATCGGGCAAACTCGTAGTAAGTAGCTCTGCCCTTGCCATGCCGGGCAATCAAGCCATTATATCGGCATGATCTCCTTGACCTTCTCATCGATCTCCTCAAGTTCGCTTGCCAGAAGTTGCCGCGCTCTCTTACGCAGCACGCCGATGCTGCGGATATTCCTAGCACCCCCGGAGTTAAGCCACTGAGCCACCTTCTGACTGCATGCCTTACCTAATTCGGCCAGCCGAAGATGTTGCTGATTAGAAGCGTCAAACCGCGGGATAAGGTGATAAGTCACATAGTCGGCTACAAATCCTCCTACTCGCACCTTTTGCCCGTTGATATTAAACTCGATCGGCTCATTCTCCACCACACAGGCACAGAGGTAGGTAGCTGACATTGGATAAATCGCCCGATACTTTGCTTGCGGATTCTGAGTAGTCAGCCCGTGGATGCGATCTAATCGTTCATAAATGCTCATCGACTTTGCCTTACTACCTCGCCGCCTTTCCCACTCTGCTTGGGCCTTCTCCAGCCACTGGGCGAGATGCAGAAATCCCTCGTCCTTGGCTTTAGCGGCGGTGATTATCTCATAGCCGTTCTTAGATGGCTTAATAGGAAGCACTACAAGGCCATAGCCCAAATGTCCGAAGGGCAGGAGATCCGTGGAGAGCAGTGTCCCATAGAGAAACTGGCTCCCCACATTGCCCTCCATGATAAGTCCCTATGTAAGGGTCTTTGGCTTCTTTCTTTGCTCGCTCCGCGGTCTCCAGCGGCGGAAGAGAAGGATCGAAGCCCAAGGGAGATGGTTTCACCTGGACGAACCAAAGGGGACGGGGCACGATAGTTGCGACCAGAGGCAGGCAACATATCTCTTGAGCTGTTGTTCTGCCTCCCCCCTGCTCTTTCCCAAATCCCTCGCAAATTCGATGACCAGGTTACCGAAAGGGCGTCTGTCTTGCCCCTCAAGATCCAATCCTTCTGCCTTACCTTGATGTATTTTTCAATACCCGAAACGTAGTCCTCGATGAAGCCCGGCTGAATGCCGAGGAGCTCGTTCAGAAGCAGTGTGAACCGCTGGGATTTGGCGGGTTCACTGCTCAAGGACTTCACTGATTCCAGGTAGGGAGAGACGATTCGGTCCCAGTCTAGTTCGCGCGTTTCGGGCATACGGGCAGCTTTCTCTTTAATCGTTCTGCCTGTCTTTCCCTTGGCTGATTGGCCATCCCCTTGAAGGAGCCAAATCTTTTGAGGATTTCCTTGGCGATCTCCTCCGCCGATTTGCCCTTGATGCCCGAGGAGATCAGGATCGCCAAAAGCTCAGCATCGGTAAGGGTCGCCGGCCCTAACTCCCGTAACTTGCCACCGGGATGGCGCCATGTCGAGGCTTGCGCTGATGATCCTGCTTCATTCACCCCTGCTCCCTCTCCTGGCTGTCCTCTCCCAAACCCTGTAAGAAGGCCTCCAGATTTAACGGCCAAATAGTCTTTGAGATTCATCAACGGACCTTTCCCCAACGATCTCCTTACCGAGCAACATTATATATAAGATTAGGCAGCATGTGACAAGACCCATGGCTGAGCTTCAGCTATTAAGTCCGGGCGGAGAGGCACAATAGCCTTCATCCTCGAGTTCAGCCCAGCTCCCGCCTCAGCTCCGCTAAAAGCTCCAGGGCCTCGAGGGGTGTGAGCTTCTCCAGATCGATGGCCTTCAGCCGCTTGATGACCGGGTGCTCCTCGGCAGCGAAGAGGGCGAGCTGCTTTAGGAACCGCGGCTCACGGCTCCGCAGCTCGCCCATGGCGTCGAGAGGGTTATTCCGCAAGATTTGGTCCAAGATCTGGGCCGCTTTCTCCGTCACCTCTGGCGGCAGGCCCGCGAGCCTTGCGACATGGACCCCGTAGCTCCCCTCGGCCACCCCCTCGGCGACGCGGTGGAGGAAGATCACCTCATTCCCGAACTCCTTGACCCGGACATGCATGTTCTTCACCCCGGGGACGCGGTCGGCGAGCTTAGTGAGCTCGTGATAGTGAGTAGCAAACAGCGTCTTGGCCCTGACTTTGGTCGCGAGGTGCTCGGCCACGGCAAAGGCAATCGAGACCCCATCGAAGGTCGAGGTCCCCCTCCCCATCTCATCGAGGATGATCAGGCTCCTCTGGGTAGCATTGTTCAAGATATTGGCCGTCTCGAGCATCTCGACCATGAAGGTCGAGTATCCTGAAGCGAGCATGTCGCTCGCTCCGACGCGGGTGAAGATCTTATCGATGATGGGGAGGAGGGCCTCTCTCG
>JBBIJD010000025.1:1908-22369 GCA_037446135.1 Candidatus Fraserbacteria bacterium | reverse complement strand
CTCCCTGGCTTGCGACCGAGCTCCAGCTCGAGCTCCTCGACGGCTGCGACTGCGGAAACTGGGTAGCTAAGGGGGTTCAAGTCCTCCGGCCAGGCCAGAAGGAGGTGGACTGGGATAGAGCAATAATGAAGGAGTATTGGAATGGGATCTCTTGGGACTCTCAAGTGAAGACCTGTAAGTTCAGGGTCAGAGATCTCCAGAATGATCGGATCTTTGGCCCCTATGCTGGCCCAAAGCTAGTCTCGATTGAACTCCTTATCAACCAATACCTAGAGATCCAGCGGCAGCCCTCACCTCCTCGAGCCTATCTCATCCTAAGGGGCCGGAACAGGGATGTGGCCTTCTATGGCTTCCGGAATGCCACTAAGGAGGAGATTCGAGAGCTGTTCGATTGGGCTCAAGATGATTTGGCGGCCTTAAGTAGCCTAGCTCTCGAACAATCTCCTATTGAATCGGATCAAGGCGTCCAAGCCCAGGAAATCGAGGAGTTTGACCCGGAGATCATCCTTGAGATCTTTGAACTGCTAGTCGAAAAGGGTTATACCATTGAAGGTTTACTTAACGATCCCCAATATGGCCCGCACCTGGATGACTTTCTCGGTTCAATGGCTAGATACCTTAGGGTGAGAGAGACTTTTATCAACATCGGGTTCTCCTTCCGTGGCATTCCGTTTTCCATCGGCTTTCATTTCCAAGGGGCAGCCGATCCCCTCATGGAAGGCCTTGATCCTGAGAAGGCGGCCGAGCGATATCTAAATTGGGTTATAGGCTGCTTGCAGGACAATCCTAGCGCTTATGAGGCTTGGCTGAGCCTCCTGGGCCAACTAGAGGCAATAGGCTCAGCTGAGGACAGGCGAGAGTTCCTAGTCGCACTCACCCTCGTCCTCGGACGGCAGATAGGGTATGGGATGGCGACAAAGCTGTTAGATGAACATCTTGTAGAGTTCGTCAAGAGTCTAGCATGGATCTTCACAAATGCAGAGAAATTTAGTGCAGAACAGCGGGGAATTATCCTAAAAGACATCGAGATGTTCTTTGAGCAGCTCATCTCAATCCCATATCGTGGCGATAGATACTACGAACATCTGGCGAACTGGGCTGCGGGACTCATCGTTTACGGAGAGATGCTACGACAATTAGCTGATGGAATACTTACTGGAGTGTATGGTTCCTGGAATTTTCTCATTCACGCACAACTTAGATATCTCGACAACCATCCTGGACCTTTATTGGTGATGGAGATCCAACAAGTGCGTGGCCTTGTAGGTGTAGAGGGGTATTTGAGCGCCGATGAGGTGCGCGAAATAGTCTGGGGGTTTGTGGACGCCCATGATGCTTATCGGACTAGGCGTATACCAGGATACTCGGACTTCATCGGATTTATCGCTTTGCTAGGGGCTCCTGGAGCGGGGCAAAAGCTGGCTACCGAACTGGATAGCCGGTTCGGAGATATGCCCATTTGGGTGTTCGTGTGCGAGGGTGGTCAATGTAGGGTTTACTATGCCAATATGACTGAGGAAGAGGCTGAGCGACTTGCTTGTAGCGCCCGCCCATCATGGTGCAACAACGGCCATCCCTCTGGTGGGTCCTGCTGCGTCGACTGTGCGGAGGATCGCTGCGACAGTTCTACCAATAGTAATCCCGATAGCGGCAATGATGGCAGCTCGGGTGGCGGAGGTGGGAGTCCGGCATGGATCGGCGGAGTAGGCAACAATACTTATGCCACAAGCATTATATCTGGAGGGGATTAAGATGCGGGGAAGAAGGATTACAACAAGATGGGCCACATACAGGGCAGTGCTTTGGGGCCTCTTATTGGTAGCTTTGGGAGCGAGCCCGATCGCTCCGGCTGAACTCGAAGGAATCCCATTTCATGTTTGTCCCCAGGGTTGTCCCTTCATTTCCATTCAGGAAGCGATCGATGCCGCACCGGAGGGGGCGATCATCGAGGTCGGCCCCGGAACCTACAGGGAGAACCTCTTAATCCAAAAGAGCCTCTGGATCATCGGCTCCGGGAGCGAATCTACCATCATTGAAGGGGGAGAATGGATATTTCCGGTGGTGCGCATCCTCGGGTCGCAAGAGGCCTTCCTCCAGGAACTGAGGGGGGAGCAAGCTGATCCTGCTTCCAGGATCACTGTCTGGTTGGAAGGGCTGAGGCTCCGCCCTAGAGAGCCCATGCCCTCAGAGATCCCCTCCTCATCCATTTCTTGCTTCTTCCTTCCCCCTGCGTTCCCTGAATACTGGGGCGAGGAGATGTGTTCGGCCGGAATATATGTGCAAGGGCCCATAGCCCTCCAGTTGAATGAGGTCGAGATCACTGGTCTCCCGAATTTCCTTGATCCTCTAGAGGTCGGGATCTTTGCGTATGGGAGTGGGTGGATAATGGGGTACAAGGTCCAGATTCGCGATGCAAAGATTGGGGTTATGACCAATTTGATTGCTCGGATGCCTCAGGAGTATAGGGTCCAGCCAGTGGAGCTGATCATGAGCCTATCCGATAGCTTTATTGAGCCCAAGGGAGTAGACTCAATAAGTGGGATAGGGATCGAGTTCATCTGGGGGCAATTGATCCTCCGCCGGAGTCAGGTTCAACAGGGTGGCAGCGGTCTATGGCTCACCAATGCCAGCGCAACCCTGGTGGAGAATCAGATCGTCAACAACGGGAGGGGGATCATATTTGAAAGGGAAGAAGAGTTGAGGACGATAGGGGTGCTGAAGTTAGGGCTGGAACGCAATCTCATTGCCCTCAATCAAACCGGCCTTTTAGTCACTCCTCCTGAGCTGGTCCAGAATGTGGCAGTATGCGAGGGCAACGAGTTTGAAGAGAACGAAGAGGACCTGTTAGTCCGGTCTACTGTGCACCCTTTCCTACCTGATCCTGAGGCTTTAGCGGAGCTAGCGAGGCGCTGCGGTGTGGAGCTCGAGGGGCAATGAGTCTAGTGGTGTGGAATCGATCCCCATTTAGGATAGCTGGAGCCGGAACGAGGGGAGCAGTCCCGATGGAGGAAGATTCTAATTCCAAATTCTAAGCCGGCTTGTGGAGGTAGAGAAGGGGCAATGAGATGGCTCTTGCTGATAGGTCTCATCGTGGGGATAGTCTGGGGGAGTGAGGCTGGGACACAGACGCCGGTGATCGAGGTTAGCTGCCCCGATTCTGTTGGCTGCTTAGGTCTATTGGAAAGAGCTATCTCTACGGCCCCTGAAGGGGCGGTGATCCAGCTCAGCGAGCTCAGCAAGGGCATATACTATGAGCATCCTCTCGTTATCGATAAGAGCTTAACGATTCAGGGCATTACATATCCGTGGAACCTCATTATAGCCGTCGATCACGGATATTTCTTGACCGTCCGCTCCCCCGGCCACCCCATAACTGTCACCTTGGATAACCTTGTGATTCAGAACAGTCTCGTAAACGTCGGGATGTCATGGTCCGAGGAGTGGACTGGAACTGGGACGGCCATATTCCTGGAAGGGCCAGCGGAAGGCAATCCGGAGGACCTGGAGCTAATTATCAGCGATAGCGGCATTGACGCCTCTAGTTTTGCCATTGAGATGAGAGGGAGGGCCCAGCTCACCATAGAAGGGAGCGAGCTTGACGCGAACAGAGGGCTTATGGCGGAAGGTGGTGGCAAGGTCATACTGGAAGACAATAGGATTTGGTTCAAGCCAGATTGGGCTGGAATGTTGTTTAAAGATGTTGAAGCATGGCTTAAAGGGAATAAGATCTATAACATTTCCCATCCGAGCCCAGCTGGTGGTATAATGGCATTTGGCGGCGAGTATTACTTCATAGAGAATGAGATCATGGACTTAGTAGCGATAGCAGTGGCATTAGGGGGAAAGACAAATGCCGATTTCCGCGGGAATCGTATTGAGGGAAACTATATAGGCATAGTGCTTTATCTGCCCTCTTGTGTGCCGAGTCTAGAACCGGAGTTCATATTCGAAGGGAGAATCACCGGTGCTGACAATCTGTTCTTATACAACGACCGAGACCTCTGCCCCGAAGACTACCCCTGGCCTCCAGGATTTGTGCGGGAGGGGTCCGGCTGACGCGATTCCGGTGATAAGGCCGGATCCAGATTGCGCACCAGTGCCAGCAGTTCATCCACGATGCGGTCCTCGGGGACCCGCTTGACCATCTGCCCATCGACATAGAGAGTCCCCCCGCCGCGGTGGCCCACCAGCCCGACATTCGCCCGCCCCGCCTCACCCAAGCCGTTGACGGCGCAGCCCATCAATGCAATCTTGATCGGGAGGGCCAGCCCTCTCAGCCTCTCCCGGACCTCATTGGCGATCCGCTCGAGGTCGATCTGGGTCCTCCCACAGGTCGGACAGGAGACGATCTCCACCCCGCGGCGGCGGAGGCCCAGGGCCTTCAAGATCTCGTAGGCCACCTCGACCTCCCGGACGGGGTCGCCGGTGAGCGAGACCCTGATCGTATCGCCCAACCCATCCTGGAGGAGCGTCCCGATCCCGAGGGCCGACTTCACGATCCCCGCATCCCCGCCACCGGCCTCGGTCACACCAAGGTGCAAGGGGTAGTCTCGCTCCTTGGCGAAGAGGCGGTAGGCCTCGATCATCATTGGGACCTCGCTCGCCTTGAGGGAGACGACGATCTCGAAGAAGCCAAGGCCTTCGAGGAGCTCGATCTCCCTCAGGGCCGCCTCCACCAGCCCCTCCGGCGTCGGCCCCTCATACTTGATCAGGATATCTTGGGGGAGCGAGCCGGCATTGACCCCGACGCGGATCGGGACCCCGCGGTCTCGGGCCGCACGGACGATCTCTTCAATCTGCTCCCGCTTGGTGATGTTCCCTGGGTTGAGGCGGAGCTTGTCGACCCCTTCCTCGAGCGCCGCGAGCGCAAGTTTGTAGTTGTAATGGATGTCGGCGATCAAGGGGATTGAGATCCGTCGCTTGATCTCTCCCAGCTTCGAGGCGGCCTCCATATCCGGGACCGCGACTCGGACGAGCTCACATCCCGCCGCCTCGAGCCGCTTGATCTGCGAGACCGTGGCCGCGACATCCCGGGTATCGGTGTTGGTCATCGACTGGACCCGGATCGGATTTCCGCCGCCCAGCTCGAGCCCCCCGACCCGGACGACCCGCGAGCGCGAGGGCCTCCTCTCAGCCATTGCAGGGCTCCCCGAGGAGCGTTCCCTTGTCCACGCCGGTCACTCGAACAGCGACGAGCTCCCCAAGGGAGTGCTCATCGCCATCGAAGATCACGGTCCGACCGTCCCGCCCCTTCCCGAAGAGCTTCCCATTAGAATATCCCTCGATGAGGACCTCCACCTCTTGCCCGATGAGCTTTGAGCTCTCCTCATTGCTGATCCGCCGCTGCAACTCCAAGAGAGCCTGATGCCTCCGTTCCTTCACTTCTTGAGGGATCGGGTCGCCGTATTTCACCGCGGCGACCGTCCCCGGCCTGGGTGAGAACTTGAAGATGAAGGCGCTCCCGAACCGTGCTCGCTCCACTAGATCGACCGTTTCCTGGAAGTCCTCCTCAGTCTCGGTGGGGTAGCCCACGATCAGATCGGTGGACATGTTCACCCCAGGGATCAGCCGCTTGGCCAGCTCGACCTTCTCCAGGAACTGAGCCTTGGTATAAGGCCGGCGCATATCTTTGAGGACCCGATCGGAGCCGGACTGTGCGGCCATGTGGAGCTGTCCGCAGACGTTGGGGAGGGAGGCGATCGTTCTCAAGAGATCCTCGGTCATGTCCTCGGGATGAGAGGAGGTGAAGCGAATTCGGGGGATCCCGGTGGCAGCCACCCGGCGGAGGAGCTCGGCGAACCTCCCCTCCCCGAAGAGGTCCCTCCCGTAGGAATCGACATTCTGGCCGAGGAGGATAACTTCTTTATACCCTTGGGAGGCGAGCCCCTCGACCTCGGCGACGATCTCCTCCATCGGCCTTGAGCGGAGCCTCCCCCGGGTATAGGGGACGATGCAATAGGAGCAGAAGTGGTCGCAACCCTCGGTGATCGTCACATAGGCCTTAAAGGGGCTTTCCCGCCGGACCGGGAGGTGGTCGAGCCCCTCAGGCTTACCGATCGCCAGGACTCCCGGCTCGGCCTCGGCAAGGGAGATGATCTCCGGGAGGCGCTTGATGTCCCCGGCCGAGGTCCCGAAGAGGAAGTCAATGCCCCTAATCCGGCGGAAGAGCCCCTCCCTTTCGGCCTGGGGGAGGCAGCCGCCGAGTCCTAAAAGGACTCTCTTACCTTGAGAGCGGAGGCGCTGGACCTCGCCGGCCTTCCCCAGGACCTTCTCCACCGCCTTCTCCCGGACGGTGCAGGTGTTGAAGATCACCACCTCGGCCTCCTCCAGCCGCGTCACTAAGCGAAAGCCTGCCCGCTGGAGGACTCCGGCGATCTCCTCGGACTTGTGCTCGTTGAGCTGACAGCCCCAGGTGTGAATGTAAACGGTCTGCATCTCCAATTCGATACTATACCGCTTGAGGGAGGGGGCGTCAACGCTAAGAGCCCAGCTCGTGCTCGATCAACCGGCTCAACTCCGCCCCGACCTGCTGGATGAGGGCCTCGTCCTTCCCTTCGACCATCACCCTTATCACCGGCTGGGTCCCCGAGGGGCGGACGATGAGTCGTCCCACGCCGTCTAGCCTCGCCTGGAAGGAGGCGATGGCCTCCTGGAGCCGCTCATGGTGGTGGAGGAGCCCGGGATCTCTCACGGGGATGCTATGCAGGATCTGAGGGTAGCGCGGGAGGCGGGCCGCCAGCTCGCTTAAGGGCCTTTTCTCCTCCTTGAGGATCGCCAGGGCCTTGAGGGTCGTGATCAGCCCGTCCCCGGTGGTCGAGCAGTCCCGGAAGATGATGTGCCCTGACTGTTCCCCGCCGAGGCGGCAGCGCCGCCTCTCGATCTCCTCGGCGACATAACGGTCTCCGACCTTGGTGCGGATCAGTTCGATCCCCTCGGCCTTGAGGGCCTCTTCGAGCCCGAGGTTGCTCATCACCGTCGCCACGACCGTTGGGGGCTCGAGGAGCCCTTTAGCCTTGAGCCCCAAGGCAGTTAGGAAGAGGACCACATCGCCATCGACTGCCTGGCCGAGATGGTCGACGAAGATCGCCCGGTCGCCATCCCCGTCATAGGCTACCCCCAGGTCGGCTCGATAGAGGCCGACGGCCTCCTTTAGGCTCCGCAGATCCGTCGAGCCGCAGCCTAAGTTGATGTTGTCTCCATCGGGTTGGTCATGGAGGATAATCGCGTCGAGACCGAGTCGGTAGAATAGCTCCGGCGCGATCCTTGAGGTCGCGCCATTAGCGCAGTCGATGACCAGTCTTAACCCGAGTCCCCGCAAACCTTCATCAGCAAGTGAGAGTAGATGTTCCAGATAGAGCTTTGCGGCCTCTGGAGCCGGCTTGATTCGCCCTAGCTCTCGCCCGGAGGGCCGTCGCGAAGGGGCTTCTTCACCGAGAGCCTGCTCTAGCCTCGTTTCTAGCTCTTCTGTGATCTTAAATCCGGCCCGATCGAAGAACTTAATCCCATTGTCCTCCGGGGGATTATGCGAGGCCGAGACGACCGCCCCGAAGGAGGCATCGTATCTCTCGACCAGGAAGGGGATCGCCGGGGTGGGGACCACCCCGAGATCAACCACCTCAAGCCCGACCGAAGCTAGCCCCGCGGCCAAAGCTGCCGAGAGCATCTCCCCCGAGCGGCGGGTGTCCCGCCCGATGACCGCCCGACTCCGCTCGTCCCTGAGGAGCCAGGCGGCCCGACCGAGGGCCAGCGCCAGCTCCGGCGTCAATTCCTTGTTAGCGATCCCGCGGACGCCGTCGGTCCCGAAGAGCCCCATCCTTCCTATCAAGCCCTCCTTTCCACGATCTCCAGGCTCTGGCGGAGCTTAATCACCGATCCCGGGGGATAATAGCCGGAAAGGGAGGTTAAGGCATAGGCCAGGCTCCGCTTCCCGATGATCGTCCCCGGGTTCAGGACGGCATTACAGCCGATCTCGACCTCATCCCCGACGATGGCCCCGAACTTCCTCAGCCCGGTCTCGTAGACCCGATCGACGATCTTCACCGTCACGGGCTCGCGGGTGACCTTGAGGTTCGAGATCTTCACCCCCGCGCCGAGGTGGCTCCGCCAGCCCAAGATCGAGTCCCCGACATAGGCGAAGTGCGGGATCTCGGCCTCATTGTGGATTAAAGAGTTTTTGACCTCGGAGGCATGACCGACTACCACATGTTCGCCGATGATCGCCGGGCCGCGGATGTAGGCCCCGCTCCGGATCCAGCACTCCCGGCCGATGATCGCCGGGCCATTGATCACCGCCCCGGGCTCGATGATCGTCCCTTCCCCGACCTCGACGGCCCCGAAGAGGAAGACCCCGGTCACCTCTTTCGCCCGGACGACCGGACGAGCTCGGGCGGCGAACTCCTCGATCCTCTTCAGGACATCCCAGATGAATTCGATTCCCTCGAAGATCTCGGGGAAGGGGGCCTTCCCCTCTTCGAGGTCGAAGAGCTCCTCCAGCACTACGGGCTCGACCATGCCCCTCCCCTGTTCTTAGCCGATCCCAGCGCTCGGATCAACTGCTGGGCTTTGGCCCTGCCCTTTGCCCTTGCAGCTGCCGCCTGAGATAGGGGATCAAGCCCCCGGCCTCGAGAATTTCCAAGACGAAGGAAGGGAGCGGCCGGGCCTGGAAGGTCTCGCCGGTGGTCAGATTCTTTATCAGCCCGCTACGGAGGTCGACTTCCAATTCCTGCCCCTCCTCGACCCCCTTTGATATCCCCGGACAGGCGAGGATCGGGAGTCCTGAGTTGATGGCATTCCTATAGTAAATCCGGGCGAAGGACTCGGCGAGCACCACTCCCAGGCCTAGAGCCTTCAGGCAGGTGGCAGCCTGCTCCCTGGAGGAGCCACAGCCGAAATACTTTCCGGCCACCAGGATATCCCCGGGCTTGACGGCCTTAGCGAACTCCGGCCGGACTCCCTCGAAGGCGTGGAGGGCCATCTCCTTGGGGTCGGTGAGCGGGAGATACTTACCCGGATAGATCACATCGGTGTTGACATTGTCCCCGAACTTCCAGATCCGGCCGCGGATCACGCTCATCTCTCCCTCTTTACTCAGTCCATCAGAACCCAACAGCTCGAGGTGATGACCCCTTGCGTCGGGGTTACCGCAGCTGCGACGAGCACGGCGTCGCCCAATTGGGGCCCAACTGTCAATTCGATCTGCCCGCTTCGCTCCGTCAAAGGCACTGTCGTGAGCTCTACCAAGCCCATTCGAGGGTTAATGCCATAGATCCTAGCGCGGGTCACGGGCACATCCACGGAGTAGTAGATGGTAGCCCGCTCGCGATGATGGAAAACAGCTTCAGTTCCGCAACCCTTATCGGTCCAGATCCGGGCGAGCTCCGTGCTTACGCCCGCGATGGAGAAGCTGCAGGCGTCCTGCAGTACTCGCCCCGATGCGGTCGTGACCCGGAGCACGAGTGTCTCCACCCCGCGTGCGGCGCTGATGCGCCCCATGAGGCGGTGCTCGGCGCCGGGGAGGACCATTCCCAACTGATGTGTCATGATCCTTCCATATGATCCTATATAGGGATCGAAGTCATAGAGGACAGCCGCGCCCGCCTCGTCCACCCGATAGGAGATGATAAGAGGATCCCCAAGGTTATAAGGCATACCGTCGGGCCCGCAGCCACGGTCGACCCACAAGTCGATCCCCCCTCCTACTGGCCCCGGAGCTGGCCCCGGGCTCGGCTCCGTGCCCGGAGTGGGCTCGAAGTCCCCGGCGATCGGGAGGTCACCCTCCGCTGCCCAGGGGGTAACGGTGGCATCAGTGGTGCCATTGTGGCTGTAATCGTAATACCAGGTGCGGTTGGAGGGGCGGAAGACGGCCACATCATCGACTCCATCGCCGTCGAAGTCCCCGGCGATCGGGAGATCGCCTTCAAGACCCCAGGGGCCAATAGCCGCGTCAGTGGTGCCGTCATGGCCATAGTCGTAATACCAGGTGCGGTCGGGAGCACGAAAGACGCCGACATCGTCCTGACCATCCGCTCCTTGGGCGACGAAGATCGCGCTGAGGAGCCCCAAGAGTGCGACCACCATTAGGATGCGAAAGAACTTCATCTCTCCCTCCTTCCTTAAGGCAGCACGTTCATGCTGCAGGCGGCCGTCAGCCGCTGTCCGCTCGTGCTGATCACCTGCAGAACAAGCGTGCTCCGGCCGGTCGTCGCCCCGATCGGGGCGTTGAAGTTCAGCCCCATCCCAGGGGCTATTAACTGATTAGCCAACATCTGTGTCACGCGCCCATCGCGTGTGACGTTGAAGAGATTTGCCCGCCCGGCGATGCTACTCCGGAGGATGACCGTCGCCGTCTCGCCGAGATGGTATGTCCCGTTACAGCCGCGATCGACGGTAATGGAGATGAGCGTCGGGCTCACTCCGCCGATCCCGAAAGAGCAGCCGGTCGAGACATAGACCCCTGAGAGGGTCCTCGCGACCAAGACGAGGGTCTCGACCCCCGCAGGGCCACCTACGAGGCCCGTGCCGCTGCGGGTCATGCCAGCAGGGACTGTCCCTAGGGCCATCTGCTTGATGTTTCCGCTCGTCTCGAAGTCTAGCAGGGTCACCGCGGCGGTCTCGCTAACGCTGTAAGAGAAGGTCAGGGGCTCGCCGATGCTATAGTTTCCTCCACAGCCGCGGTTGATATTCAGGCTGAGCGTCGGCAGCTCGGAAGGGAGTGGCGGGGGTGGGAGAGCCGCACCGTAAATGGCGAATCTCGCCCCATTCTGTGGAACGAGGTATCTCTCGACGGCAGTGACCTGCTCCCACCAGAAATCTGCGGAACTGCTGCTTTCTACTCCTAAATCCAGATCGCAGCTCCATGTCCCACGAATGACCAGATGGTCACCACCACTGTAGAGGCTTCCATCGGGGTTATAGGTTCGCCATTTCAGTGTGAGGTTATAGCCGTATTCAACTATCTCCAGCTTGCCGTAGCGGCCTTCGTTGGTCTGATAAAGCAAGATCGTGCCAGTAGGGATCTGATTCAATGCATTGTCACTCCCATTGATCTTGGCCGAGGACAGACTCGCGGCCATGATCTCTGCTAAGCCTATAGAGTCAAATAGAGTTGGCGGCGGGCCGAGGACCGGGCCGAAGGTCAGCCTCCCCACATAGTTCGCTCGCTCGCTGGTGAACCAGAGATTGCCGCTCTCATCGAACGCGATGTCCAGCGGATGGGCATCGCTCGCCAGTTGATACTCCGAGAGTGTGTTCGTCGCGGGATCGAGGTTTCCGATCCGATCGCCCTCCCGCTCGCTGAACCAGATCGTCCCATCAGGCCCGATCGCGATGGCGAACGGCTGACTCCCGCTGGAGAGAGGCCACTCGCTGAGCATCCCCGTCGTGGGGTCGAGGCGGCCGATCTTGTCTTCCCAACCCTCGGTGAACCAGACGAAGCCCCCCGAGTCCACGACCAAGTCGAGCGAGGCACTCCCGCTCGGGAGGCTATGGGGGATGAACGCGTTAGTGGCCGGATCGAACTGGATTATGCTTCTAGTCTCGGTGGAGATCCAGAGGTCCCCGGCGGGGCCGCGGGCGATCATCGCCGGATGGCCCGGGCCGAGAGCGAGCGACCATTCCGTGAACGGCCCCGAGGCCGCTCCTGGGTCGACCATCAGGGGCGGCGGGAGGGGCGGACTCCCCCAGGTCGCGGTCACAGAAGGGGTGACAACTCTGGTCGTCGGGGTTAAGGATTGTGTCGAGGGGGTCACCACCCGCTGGCTCGGCATTCTGGTGATAACCACATCAAAGAGGAGGCCACCGAGGGTCAGGCGACCGAGCTTATTCCCCAACCGCTCGGTGAACCAGATATCCGAGGGGACGAGGGTCATCCCGATGAACCGGAGCGCGATCCCGTTCGGCCAGCTGTCGCCGGTCGGGACTGTGGCGTAGGAGTAGCCGTTAACGCTCGGAATGAACCTTGAGACTCTGTTTCCCAGGCCCTCCGTAAAGTAGATCGAGACATTCCCCGTTGAGATGTCGAGGGCCAGATACTGAGGGCTGTCACCCGCAGGCCACTCAGTGACCAGGTTGCTCGAGGGATCGAGTCTCGCGATCTTGTCGCCCCCGGCCTCGGCGAAGTAGACCTGGCCGCTCGCCGGATCGACCGCTACACCGAGAGGCAGACTATTAGCCGTAGGGATCGGCCAATAAGTGAGGCTCGCCCCTCCCTCAGCTCGCAAGCCGGGCTCGATCGCCCCGCTTGCGAGCAACAGCGCTACTAGTGTTACGAGGAGCCCAAACCTGGAGCCTCGTCTCTTGCCCATTACTCCTCCTTCGCTTTTTGAATATACATCGGAGAGATCGGCCCAGTCAATCCCTCTCGCGCGGCCCGGAGGGGCCGGCCAGGACCAGAGCTAGCCCGTGCTCATCGGCCGCGCGGATGAGCTCTTGGTCAGCGGCCGAGCTAGCTGCCGCGATGATCCCCGCGATGCGGGCGGCCGCGGCAAGGTCGATGGGATCCCGATCGGGTAAGGCTGGAGAGGCGAGCACCGCCCCTTTAGCCCGCGGTCCGGCCTTGCGGATGGCGAGGGCCACAGCGTCAATGAGGCTGGGCTGGCCCGCCCCGAGCCCGACCAGGCACTCGCCCCTGACGATGAGGACCGCCTCCCGCCGGGCCCAGGCGAGCGCCCTCCAGGCGAAGCGGAGGTCGGCCCACTCCTCCTCCGTCGGCCCTCGCTTGCTCATCACCCTCAGCTCGGGCTCAGCGAGTTCGCTCTCTCGCTCCCGGACCCGGACAAGCAGGCCGAAGATGGTCCCGCGGAGCTCTAGCTCTAGCGGCTCCTGGGGAAGCCCTAGGCTGGCCCGAGCCTGGAAGACCTTGAAGCCCTTCCGCTTCCTCAGAACCTCCAGCGCCTCGGGCTCATACCCCGGTGTGAGGAGGGCGGCGATCGGTTCCTTGGCCAAGAGCTTGGCCACCTCCTCGGTCACAGCCCGATTGAGCCCCGCCAGGCTCCACTCGGCTGCCCGCTCATCGGCACGGTAGGCTAGAGTGAAGGCCTCCGCAATCGTTTCTGCCGAGGCCAGCCCGCAGAGCTGGCCGTGCTTGGCTAAGGCGGCCGTGGGGCGGGCGAAGGCCGTCGCGGCCCGGAGCGCGACCTCGAGATTGAAGATGTCTTCATAGCTCGGAGGGGGGCCGTGGAGCCGCGCGAACGGCGGCAAAGGCGAAGGCCCCTCCCCGGCTCGGGCATAGAGCGCCGCCCGACCTTGGAGCTCGCAGGTCTTGGTATAGACCAAATCAAGCTTTGGCGGGAATGGCTCCTCCGTCAAGCCGCTCACCTCCAGTCTGCTCCTGCTCGTCTTGTCGGCCCAGCATAGGGCAAGATGAGGGGTGCTGGCAAAGGGGGTTGCCGCAGCTTGGGGGAAAAGGTATCTTGAAGAGGATGCGGAGCATCTTCTTCAATGCGCGGCGGATGCGATCGGGCTGGCGGATCTTGCTCTTCCTCGCCCTCACTTATCTCCTCTTGGCGGCGAGCAGCTCGCTCCCCTTGGCCCTCTTCCCAGGGCTCGAGGCCCTCGATTCCAGTGATCCACGGGGTCTCCTCCTCGATGGCTATCTCTTCCTCCCGCTCCTCCTCGCCTCCTGGTTCATGGTCCGCTACATCGATCGCCGGCCATTCGCCTCGCTCGGACTGAGCTTCAAGGCCCGCTGGGTGAGAGAGCTCCTCATTGGAGTAGCCATCGGGCTCGGGATGGGCGGGCTCTTTCTCGCGGCGAGCGGCCTCTTAGGGACGATCAGGCTCTCCTGGAGGGGACCGTCCTGGCCGGAGCTAGGGCTCCTTTTTTTCGGCTTCCTCTTGGCCGCGGCCTTCGAGGAGACCCTCTTCCACGGCTACCCCTTCCAGACGCTGATCGAGGGGCTAGGGGTCTACCCCGCGCTCTTCATCATCTCGATCGGCTTCAGCCTCCTCCACCGCTTTAATCCCCACTTCAGCCTGATCGGGTCGATCAACATCGGCCTGGCGGGGCTCCTCCTCGCGCTCGGCTATCTCAAGACTAGGGCCCTCTGGCTCCCGATCGGGCTCCATCTCTCTTGGAATCTCTTTCAAGTCAGCCTCTCCCTCCCAGTAAGCGGGCTTAATTTCAGTAGGGGCCTCTTCTACCCTGAGGTCATGGGCCCGGAGCTCCTGAGCGGCGGGGAGTTCGGCCCGGAAGGGTCCCTCATCACCACGGCCGTCTTCGCCCTGGCGATCGCTCTCCTCACCCTCACCAGGGCGATCAGGCCGAGCCCGGCCCAGGCCAAGCTCTGGCAGGAGAACCTCTTCCCTCCCTCGTCAAAGGGACTGGACCTCTGAGCTGGACTCGACTTGACAGGAGCTAGGGGCGGGGATAAAATCCTCCTGATGGGATAATCCATCCCGCTGGGAGGTGGTGCTCATGAGATTTGCGCGGGTGCTGCTGTTCGCCATCTTGGGCGGCTTGCTCGTCTCGCTGGCCCTGGCTCAAGCGTTCCCTTTAACGGTCGTGGACGACCGCGGGCAGGAGATCATTATCCCCGCCCGGCCGGAGAGGATCGTCGCAATTGGGGCCCTCTATGTTGAAGTCCTCCTGGATATTGGCGCAGGAGATCGGCTCGTCGGGGTCGCGGACTCCCCCGATAATCCCCCGGAGGTGGCCGGTCTCCCTCGGGTCGGACCGGCCTTCTCTCCAGGTGTGGAGGCGATCTTAGCCCTCGAGCCGGACCTGGTCTTGGGGGCCTGGGGCGCGGTCCGGGACAAGCTCGAGGAGCTGAAGCTTACGGTCCTGACCACCGGGTTCATCGCCAGCCTACCCGATATCTTCGCCACGATCCGGACCGTCGGGAAGGCCGTAGGGAACCTGGAAGAGGCTGAAGCCCTGATCGGCAAGATCGCTGAGGAGGTCATCCTCATCGAGAGCAGGGTCCTGGGGAGGGAGCCGGTCCGCGCGGCCTTCCTCTACATGATGGCTCCCGATACCCCTCCTTATGTTGCCGGCTCGGGCTCAATTGAGAATGAGCTGCTCTTCCGAGCCGGCGGAATGAATGTCTTCGCCGATGTCAGTGGCTTCCCCCAGGTGAGCCTAGAGGGGCTCCTTGCTCGTGATCCTCAGGTGATCTTCACCGATCCGGCTCAGGTGGAGAATATCTACCAGAGCAGGCTCCTCGCGGGAATTGCGGCCGTCCGCGAGAGGAGAATCCATGGGATCAAGGCCTCGGCGGTCACTTCGACCCGCGTCGCTCAAGCGCTCCGGGAGATCGCCGAGCTCCTCCATCCGGAGGCCCTCGGTGAGCATGAGTAAGGGCCTGATCTTCGTCATCCTGGCCGGCTTAGCCCTCGCGAGCCTCCTCGGGGCAACGGCCGTCGGCGCGGTGACCATCCCCTTGGGGAAGAGCTTGGCGCTGATCTTCCGCCCGGACGGGAGCCTCCAGAGCGCGATCGTCCGGGAGATCCGGCTCCCCAGGGCCCTCTTGGGCTTCGCCATCGGTCTGGCTCTGGCCTTGGCCGGGGCTACCCTTCAGGGCCTCTTTCGGAATCCCCTGGCTGATCCTTACATCCTAGGGATCGCTGGCGGGGCCACCACTGGCGCGGCGATCGTGATCTCCCTCGGATGGAGCGGGCCGCTGACCCTCCCTTTAGGGGCCTTCCTCGGGGGACTTTTGGCCGCCTCGCTCGTCTACCGCCTGGCCAAGAGGGCAAGAGGGACCTCCCCTTTTAGCCTGATCCTCGCCGGCGTGGCCCTGGGCGCGGCCTTCGCTTCCATCACTAGCTTCATCATCTTCCTCACAGCCGGTGATCGCCGCCTGAGCGAGATCCTCTTCTGGGCGATGGGGAGCCTCGGGCGGGCGAGCTGGTCATATCTTTGGGCGCTCCTCCCGGTGGCTTTCCTAGGGATGATCGTGCTCCTGCTCCGGGCCCGCGAGCTGAACGCCCTGGCCTTGGGAGAGGAGGGAGCCCAGCACCTCGGGCTCGAGCCGGAGCGGTTCAAGCGAGTCCTCCTGGCCGTGACGACCCTCCTCACCTCCACGGCGGTCGCCTTCGCCGGGACGATCGGGTTCGTCGGCCTGATCACGCCTCACATCGTGAGACTCATCCTGGGGCCGGACCATCGCTTTCTCCTCCCCGCCTCGGCCTTGGCCGGCGGGATCTTCCTGATCTGGGCCGACGCGGCCGCCCGGACCGTCCTCCGCCCGGCCGAACTCCCCCTAGGGATCATCACCGCTCTTGTGGGAGCCCCCTTCTTCCTTTACCTCCTGCGCACCCGGCCCGGAGGTGAGATGAGATGAGGATCTCACTCGAAGGCCTGACCTTTGCCTATGATAGCCGCCCGGTCCTGGAGGGGCTCTCTCTCGATCTGGAAGATGGGGAGATCCTCGCGCTGGTCGGGCCGAACGGGAGCGGGAAGTCGACACTCCTCCGCAACATCGCTGGGATCTTGAAGCCGGCCTCGGGAGCGATCTACCTGGACTTCAAGGCGCTAGGGGAGTTCACCCCTCGAGAGCTGGCACGCCTCCTCGGAGCGGTAGAGCAAGAGCGACAGGTGGGGTTCGACTTTACCGTGAGGGAGCTGGTCGAACTCGGGAGGCTCCCGCATCTCGGGCGGCTCGAACGGCTTGGCCCAAAGGGCCGTGAGGCTGTCAGACGGGCGCTGGAGCTGACTCATATCGCAGAGTTCGCGGAACGGAGGATCTCCACCCTCTCCGGCGGTGAGCGGCAGCGGGCCTTCCTGGCTATAGCCCTAGCCCAGGAGCCGAAGGCCCTCCTCCTCGATGAGCCGACGACCCACCTCGATATCAACTACCAGCTCGAGATCATGGAGATCATCCGCGAGCGGGCCCGAGCGGGCCTGACGGTGATCATGGCCCTCCACGACCTGAACCTCGCGGCCCACTACGCGGACTGGATGGCGCTCTTGCACTGTGGGCGGCTCCTGGCCCTCGGTAAGCCGGAGGAGGTCCTCACACCCGAGAGGATTAAAGAGGCCTTCGGGGTCGAGGTGGCCGTTGAGAGAAGCCACTGGACCGGCACGCCCCAGATCCAGCTCCTCCCTCAGATCCGGAAAGTGCTCACAAGCTCAGGCCCAAAGGAGAGAGAAGATGCCGAAGGGTGAGCTGGGGCTGGTCAGCCTCTACTGGGGGGATGGGAAGGGGAAGACGACCGCGGCCTTGGGGACGGCATTGCGGGCCTTAGGCCATGGCTATCGAGTCCATCTGATCCAATTCTTCAAGGGCGGGAGCAAGTCCGGCTTCCAGGAATACGGCGAGCTGATCGCCCTCCGCCGGTTCGAGCGCTTTTCTTATGAGCAGTTCGGGATCTCTGACTGGATCAGGGGCGAGCCGACGGCGGAGCAGAAGGAGGTCGGGAGGAAGGCACTCGAAGCATCGAGGAGGGCCATCTCCTCAGGAGAGTATGACCTGGTGATCTTGGATGAGATCCTCTATGCCGCCTCGCTCGGGATCTTGGCCACCACCGATATCCTGGAGCTCTTGGAGCAAAAGGCCCCCCAGACGGAGATCATCTTGACTGGGAGCCACAAGCGGCTTCCTGAACTCGAGGCCGTCGCCGACCTCGTCACCGAGGTTAAGAAGATTAAGCACCCCTATGATCGTGGGATTAAGGCGAGGAAGGGGATCGAATACTAAGAGAATGCTAGCCGGTTTCGAAGGGCTAGGGTCGCTCAAACCTCATCTGAGATGGGCACGGTATCCACGCTGGGGGTCGGAATAGAGGAGTTGCGCTCCCTTCCTGCCTGGGTAACAGTAGAGCACGCCGAGGTGGGGCATAGGGCGATTACCAAGATGGACATCCTTGGACAAGAGCCTAGTCCCTTTAGGAAGCTCGATAAGAGTGTCAAGCGTCTGCCGAATCCTGCTCCTCTGATGGAATAGGACGCGACCATAAGTAGCAGTGGCCGGGTATGCCTTCCACCTCCGAATCATATCCGGATCATATCGCGCCTCTCCTTTGAACAAATACCCGAGGGGAGAGTAGTTCGTAGCAACCGCGAATACATCGATCAGAACCTCATGACCTTCTACTTCGTAGCCGGCTCCGAGTGCTACATAGTCGATGAAGTAAGATAGGATAGAATCGTATGCCTCCAAGAGGCCAAGATGGTTATTGCAGTTCTTGAGTTCGAGCGCAATCCAGAAATCCCTCCTATCAAGATCAAGCTGGACAAGCAAATCCGGAGACATGGCGCTTCGCAATACCCTAAAGGACAGGAGTTGCTCAAGATCGTCTCTATAATTGTCCTCCTTCGGCAATGTAGCCTCTCTATAGACTCTTTTCACACACTTAATGCTCTTAAGCCAATTCGCGATGAAGAGCTTAAGAGATCCGTCTTTCTCGGCTAATGCTTCGATCGCTTTCCCTTCGGGCAAGAACTGGGAGAAGTCCACACAGGGCAAGCACTCTTCCATAAGTCCCCCTCCTCCCGCGATATACTCTAGGCCACTCTTGTGCTGCTCAGAATTCTATCCTAAACTCAGGTCGTCAGCTAGGAAGCTGTCCGAGATCTCTACCTTGCAGAGTCTTGCAAGATGAGCCTGACCTCACCGAGCACGATCGCGAGGCTGCTCCAGGAGCACGGCTTGAGGCTGAAGAAGAGCCTCGGCCAGCACTTCCTGTGCGATGAGAATATCCTCCATAAGATCCTCTCGGCCGCTGAGCTCTCTCTTAACGATTTGGTCATTGAGCCGGGTGCGGGCTTGGGGACGCTCACCCTGGCCTTGGCTGCCCGAGTCGGGAAGGTCATCACCGTGGAGGTCGACCCTAAGCTAGTCCAGCTCCTCCGGGCAAATGTGGCCGCAAGTGGTTTCACTAACATTGAGATATGCCAGCGGGACTTCCTCGAGCTCGACCTGGCCGAGCTGATCGCACATTCCGCGTTACCCCAGACCAAGGTCGTCGGGAACCTCCCTTATCAGATCACTTCGCCGATCCTGGAGAAGTTGATGGCAAACTGGCAGCAGCTCACCCTAGCGGTCCTGATGGTCCAGCAGGAATTGGCTGAGCGGCTCATCGCCCCGCCGGGGCCGCGGGCCTCGGCCCTGGGGGTTCAGCTCCAGGTGGTCGCCGATGTAGAGCTCATCGCCAAGGTCCCGCGGACCGTCTTCTTTCCACCGCCGGAGGTCGATTCCGCGCTCATAAAGCTGACTTTCCTAGCTCAACCGCGAATCGAGGCTGACGCGGAACTCTTCTCGAGGGTCGTCCGAGCGGCCTTCAACCTTCGAAGGAAGACGATCAAGCAGGCCCTGATCCGTTCGCCCTTCCTGGCCCTGGAAGAGGGGGCTGCGGCCCTGGCCTTAATTGAGGCGGGGATCGAGCCCAAAAGGCGCGGGGAGAGCCTCTCGCTCGAGGAGTTCGACCGGCTGACTCAGGCTATTAGAGCCCGCTGTGCAGCCTCTGCTGGAACAGGCTCAGGTGGACTGAGGAGAGGATCGATAGCCCCATAGAGGGATCGAGGATCACAGGCAGGAGTCCCGGGATACTGATCCCAACGGGCTGTTCCGCTAGCCGCGCTTTTCCTCTCCGACCTTTCACCCAGGCCCGGAGCCACGAGAGGAGGCCCCGCTCGGCCCGAGCCTCCTTCTCGAAGGAAGCTACCTCCTCTTTGCGGAGCTGGGCCGCCCGCGCTGCGCAGTGGCTACAAGTCAGGAGATGCAATGAGACCTCCGATAGCCCCCAGTCCCCGTTGAGGTCGGCCCGGCGGAGCTTGGGGAGGGATTCTCGGTCGAGGTGCCACTCGTCCCCTAATGCCCCGCTGAGATAGGCTCGCAAGACCCGCTCTGAAGGGTGGAAGCTATACTCCACCTCCGCGGGCTTACGGAAGAGATCGCGGAAGAACTCCTCATCCATCTCTTCAAACCTCCGCCGGAGCGAGTTCCATCTGCTCATAGATCTCCTTGATCCGGCGCTTCTCCCTGGTCGAGTTGATCTCTTTCCCCACGAGCTTCTTGATGTAACGCCACTCGAGATGGGTCCCTTGGAGCATCTCGAAGGTCAGATTCCTCAAGGTGATCTCACCCCGGTCGATCTTGCCGATCAGCCAGCGCTTCTTTGTGCGATCCAATGGGCCGGAGTAATTGCTGTAAAGGTAGACAAGCAGCCCCCTCACAGCTTGCTTATCCCCGGTCCGCTTGGCCTTAGCGAAGGCCAGCCACTTCCGGGCCCGTGCCTCCTCCCCATCCAGCATCAGGAGGGGAGCGACCCTCTCCGGCGCCTCTTCATTGCAACGGACAATATGCTCACCGTAGGCCAGCCGTGCGAGCTCGACTAGATTCTCTTCCATGGCTTCAGCCTCCACCTCAATCTTACCACCAAATTCTTGGACCTTGACTACCATTTTAGCCGATCATCGTTTGCATCGCTAGGGTTGACGGCTCGGCGAAGGAGGGTATAATCAAGAGCTGGGCCAAGGTGGCGGAACTGGCAGACGCGCGGGACTCAAAATCCCGTGGCCCCAA
>JBBIJD010000025.1:0-1808 GCA_037446135.1 Candidatus Fraserbacteria bacterium | reverse complement strand
GGGCCAAGGTGGCGGAACTGGCAGACGCGCGGGACTCAAAATCCCGTGGCCCCAAAGGCCGTGTGGGTTCGACTCCCTCCCTTGGCACCAGGATCGCCCTTTTTGAGCTGATGGACCTCTCGAGATTGAAGCGCCTCGCCGGGGAGCAGGCCGTCAACCATGTTGAAGAAGGAATGACCATCGGCCTCGGGAGCGGCTCGACGGTTTATTATGCGATCCAGAGGCTCGCTGAGCGGGTCCAGGCCGGCTTGAGGGTCCGCTGCATCCCCACCTCCCTCAAGACTGAGGAATTAGCCCGGAGCCTCGGGCTCCCCTTGACCGACTTCTCTGAGGTCACTGCGCTGGACCTCGTGATCGACGGGGCCGATGAGGTCGACCCCCACTGCAACCTGATCAAGGGCGGCGGTGGGGCACTCCTGCGGGAGAAGATCGTCGCCTCCTCTAGCAAGAGGGTGATCATCGTCGTCGATGAGACGAAGTTAGTGGCCCATCTGGGGGCCTTCCCTCTCCCCGTGGAGGTCCTCCCCTTCGGCTGGCAGGTCACGCTCCGCAAATTGGAGCGACTCGGATGCCGCGCGCTGAGGCGGGAACGGGATGGGAAGCCCTTCCTCACCGACAATGTGAATTATATCCTCGACTGCCACTTCGGCGAGATCGCGGATCCAGCTCAGTTAGAGCGGGAGATCGACCTCATCCCTGGGGTGGTCGAGTCGGGGCTCTTCATCGGCCTGGCTGAGCGAATTATCGTGGGAAGAGCGAGAGGGGTCGCCGAGGAGCTCGCCTGCCCCTTCAGGAAGTGGCTGGGGCGGGAGGACTCGAACCTCCAACTTCCCGGTTAACAGCCGGGTGCCCTACCAGTTGGACCACACCCCACCATACTTTAAAGATAACCCTTCATAATCTTTCTGTCAAGGGCGAAACTTCCACCTTGGCCCTCGGTATATGGGGCGATCGAGAGGAGGTGATCTCGATGTCCAGAAGGATCCTGAAAGCCCTAGCGATCGCCATACCGGTGATCTTCCTTCTGGCCGCCGCACCGGCCCTCTTCCCCGGCGGGCGGCAGCCCCAAGGCGAGATCGGACCCCAGACAGGGACCCAAGTGAGCCTGAGGTTCAAGAACGATATCGGGGTCGAGGTCTGCGGGCTCCAGGTGAAGTTCAACCTGCCTCCCGCGGAGGTCCTCGGCCAGCTTAAGACCGTGACGCCGTTCAAGAGCCTCATCCCGATCATTGAAGGGAATATCGTCTACTTCTCCGGGGCCTGCGTCGCCCCTGGAGCGATGGTGGAGATGAAGCTCGCGACCCTCTCCGGAATCGCGGTTCTTGACTACTACTGGGTGCGGGAGGGGGTCCTCGTCCCGGGGACCTCCCCGATCGAGCAGCTAGTAGAGACCGTCACCTTGAACAAGCTGCCACTGGTGAAGGAGCAGCCGGAGGAGCCGCTCATCGCCGTCCGGTTCACACTCCATAGCCCGCCTTATGGGAAGCTCCTCATCGCCCAAGGGGATACCATCTACGAGAACGGCCTGATCGCCATCAAGGACCAGCCGCGGCGGGATGAGCTCCTGGCGCAATTGGCGAGCGTGAAGAAGGAGAGCCTCCGGAAGCAGCTCGAGGCGGAGATCGCCGCCCTGGAGGTCCGCGCCCCAGTGGGCGGCTCGATCAAGGAGATGCAGGTCGAGATGGGCGATACGGTGACGAATGTGACCTTGAAGATCCTCCAGACCACCCCTAGAAGCTAGGCCGCAGGCGGGCGGGGAGGTCCTCCTAGACCTCCCTGCCCGCCATCTCCTCGAGCAATCGCTTGAA